>NZ_LZJJ01000143.1:0-11223 GCF_001667625.1 Mycobacterium sp. E1715 | reverse complement strand
CGACGAGCCGGCCGACTTGCGCCGCGACATCGAGACCAACCTGCGCACGCTCGGCGCCGACCAATTGGCCGCGGTCAACCTGCGCGTGTTCGAAAGCGACGGGCCGGATCAGCTTTTCGACGACCAGCTGTCGGTGATGATCGAAGCCCGCGACGCGGGACTGATCGGGGGGATCGGGTTGAGCAACGTCAACCGCGATCACCTGCTGCGCGCCTTGGAGCGCACCGAAGTCGCCTGTGTGCAAAACGCATTCAACCTCGTCGACCGCGGCCAATTGGTCGGCGCCGAGCGTGCGCAGGTTGGTCTCGATGTCGCGGCGCAAGTCGGCCGGCTCGTCGACCGGTAACCAGGCGCCGCTGTCGTCGCGCCGGCCGCCGACCTTGCTCACCAGCGCCAAGTTCTCCGGATAGGGATGCAGCGCCTCGCGGATGAGCTCGTTGGCGACGTCGGGACCGTAGAACTGGGCGGTGTCGATGTGGTCGACGCCGAGTTCGACGGCCCGGCGCAGCACGGCGAGCGCCTCGTCGCGGTCCCGCGGCGGGCCGAAGACGTTGGGCCCCGGCAACTGCATCGCGCCGAAGCCCACCCGGGAGACCGAAAAGCGACCGAGTGGAAAGGAATCCATACGGTGAGGTTAGCGTCGGTGCATGGACACGTTTCAAGCGCTCGTCGCCCGCGAAGATGGTGACCGGATAACCGCCTCGGTCGAGACTTTGAGCCGCTCCGACCTCCCACCCGGTGAGGTGACGATCCGGGTGCTCTATTCGAGCGTCAACTACAAGGACGCGCTGGCGCTGACCCCGGGCGGCGGCGTGGTGCGCAGCTACCCCGTCGTGCCCGGCATCGACCTGACCGGCGAGGTCGTCGAATCCGGTTCGGCGGACTTCACCGTCGGCGAGCAGGTGCTGGCGCACGGATACCAGATCGGCACCGGCCACCACGGCGGCTACGCCGAATACGTGCGACTGCCGGCCGACCAGGTCGTCGCGCTCGGCGCGCTGAGCCCGCACGAGGGCGCGGCGATCGGGACAGCCGGCTTCACCGCCGCCATGAGCGTGCAAGCGCTGATCGACTGGGGCATCGAACCCGGCGCCGGCTCAGTGGTCGTCACGGGCGCCTCCGGCGGCGTGGGCTCGGTCAGTGTGGACCTGTTGGCCGCCGCGGGCTACCGGGTGGTGGCCTCGACCGGCAAAGAGGGTGCCGCCGGGCTGCTGAAAGAGCTTGGCGCCGCGGAGGTTATCGGCCGACTGCCCGAGGATCCCGACGCCAAACCGCGGCCGTTGGCCAAGGCGCGGTGGGCGGCCGCGGTGGACTGCGTCGGCGGCGCGACGCTGGCGGACGTGCTCAGCGCCGTCGACTACGGCGGGGCGGTGGCCTGTAGTGGCCTGACCGGCGGGCCGGCGTTGCGCACCACGGTGATGCCGTTCATCCTGCGCGGCGTGGCGCTGCTGGGCATGGATTCGGTGCAGATGCCGATCGGCCGGCGCCGCAAACTGTGGGCGCTGCTGGGTGATTCGTTGCGGCCGCGTCACCTCGACTTGCTCACCAGCGACGTCGACATCAAGGACGTCGTCGATGTGCTGGATCAGGTGCGTGCCGGCAAGTTCACCGGGCGGGCGGTGGTGCGGGTCGCCGGCGGTTTTTGAGTCGGCAGTAGGCTGTCCGACCATGCGTGCTGCGCGGGTGACTCGGCTGGACGGTCCGGACGCGATCGAGGTGGCGGAGATCGACGAACCATCGGGTGACGGTGTCGTCGTCGAGGTGCACGCGGCCGGTGCCGCCTTCCCCGACGCGCTGCTCACCCGGGGCCTCTACCAGTACCGCCCCGAGCCGCCGTTCGTGCTGGGCGCCGAGATCGCCGGCGTGGTCCGCTCGGCGCCGGACGGCGCGCACGTGCGGGCCGGGGACCGGGTCGTCGGGCTGACGATGCTGTCCGGCGGCATGGCCGAAGTCGCGATCCTGCAACCCGACCGGGTGTTCAAACTTCCCGACAACGTGAGCTTCGAGGCGGGCGCCGGCCTGCTGTTCAACGACCTGACGGTGTACTTCGCGCTGACGGTGCGGGGCCGGCTGGCCCAGGGCGAGACGGTGCTGGTGCACGGCGCCGCCGGCGGCATCGGGACGTCGACGCTGCGGCTGGCGTCGCTGCTCGGGGCGTCGCGCACCATCGCGGTGGTCAGCACGGAAGAGAAGGCGAACGTCGCGACGGCCGCCGGGGCCACCGACGTGGTGTTGGCCGACGGGTTCAAGGATGCCGTCAAGGAGCTCACCGGCGGTCGCGGCGTCGACGTAATACTCGACCCGGTCGGCGGCGACCGCTTCACCGACTCGTTGCGCTCGCTCGCCCCCGGCGGACGGCTGCTCGTCGTCGGCTTCACCGGCGGGGATATCCCGACGGTGAAGGTGAACCGGTTGCTGCTCAACAATATTGACGTGGTCGGCGTGGGCTGGGGCGCCTGGACGGCGACGCATCCGAACGCGCTCGCCGAGCAATGGGCCGGCCTCGAGAAGCTGCTCAGCTCGGGCGAGCTGGCCGCCCCCACCCCCGAGGTCTACCCCCTGGACGAGGCCGCCGCCGCGGTCGCGTCGCTGGAGAACCGCACCGCCAAGGGCAAGGTCGTGGTGCGCGTCCGCGACTGACGCGATGTGCCGGTCGATCGGCGACACATAAACGTCAGCGAAGACACGCCGTGTCGGGTCGCAATGGATTATGTCTCGCGGAGGGCCGGGCCCTTGTGCCGGCCAGAAACAAAAAGTAATGTCACTTTCAGTTTTGTCCCAGCGAGCCCCCGGGGGTCAGCCATGGAATCCTTCGTCCACATGCGAAAAGGCAAGACGCCGCGACGCCTGCACGCCGACCTCGACGGGCTCAAGGACGACGAGCTGGGGCGGGACGGATTCACCGGCCGCACCGCGAACCTGTACCGCCGCCACGACCCCACCGCCTACCGGTCGGTCGGTCCGCTGCGCCCCGTCGACGTGCTCGCGGAACAGCTCAAGCCCGCCGACGCCACCGACGCCAACGGCGGTCCGCTGCTCATGTTCAGCAACGCCGACTGCCGAATCCTGTTGAGCCGTCGCCACGAACCGATGCCGTTCTTCGTCCGCCATGTCGACGGCGACCTGCTGTGCTTCGTACACCGGGGCGCCGGCCTGGTCGAAACCGAGTTCGGGCCGCTGCGCTACCGAGGGGGCGACTGGCTCTACCTGCCGAAGGCGTGCACCTGGCGCCAGGTGCCCGACGAGGAGACGACGCTGCTCATGGTCGAGGCGACCGACGAGTTCCGGGTGCCGCCGCCCGGGCCACTGGGCCGGCACTTCCCGTTCGACCCGTCGCAGGCCACGATCCCCGACCCGGCGCCCATCGACGATGACGGGCGCGAGGAATACGAGGTGCGGCTCATGCACGAGGGCGGCCCGACGACCCTGTTCTACCAACACCATCCGCTCGACGTCGAAGGTTGGCGCGGCGACAACTTCGCGTTCACCTTCAACATCGACGACTACAACGTGGTCACCTCCGACAGCGTGCACCTGCCGCCGACCGTGCACCTCTTCATGCAGGCCACCGGCGTCTACGTGATGAACTTCCTGCCCAAGCCCGCCGAAGGCGTGGCCGGCACCGAGCGCACGCCGTGGTACCACCGCAACGTCGACTACGACGAGATCGCCTTCTTCCACGGCGGCTCGCTCTACGGCATCCCGATGCCGCCGGGCCTGATTTCCCATGCGCCGCAAGGCGTTCACCACGGCGCACCGGAGAAGGCGCGGGAACGGGCGCGCCGCAAGTTCGACGAGTACTCCCGCGTCGATTGGCAAGTGATCGCCGTCGACACCCGCCGGCGACTGACCCCGTCGGCCGAGGTGCTGGCGCACGACCTAGGACAACACTGACCATGACGACCCGCCACGAATACGAGCGAATCCCCTATCTCATTGCGTTCCAGAACGATTCCGGCGTCCGCGACGTGTACGGCGGCCTGGCCGAGATCACCGTGCTGGAGAGCTACCTGCTCAAGCCGAAAGACAAGCCGTCGGACACCGTGCTGGTGTTCATGCACCCGATCGGCGGCGGCGCCTACCTGCCGATGATCAACGCGCTGGCCCGGGCCGGCCACCATGTCATCTACTGCAACAGCCGGTTCCGCGGCACCGACTCGGCGCTCCTGATGGAGAAGGTGGTCGAGGATCTCGGCGAGTGCATCAAGGACGCGAAGAAGCGGCTGGGCTACACCAAGGTGGTGCTGGCCGGGTGGAGTGGCGGTGGCTCGCTGTCGATGTTCTACCAGCAGCAGGCCCAGCACCCCACCATCACGTCGAGCCCGTCGGGCGACGGCCCCGACCTGACCGCCCTGGAGCTGCCGGCCGCCGACGGCATCATGCTGCTGGCCGCGCACATCAGCCGGCATGGCACGCTGACCGAATGGCTGGACGCGTCGATCCTCGACGAATCCGATCCGACCAAGCGCGATCCCGAGCTGGACCTGTACAACCCGGACAACCCGAACCAGCCGCCCTACAGCCAGGAGTTCCTGGCCCGGTACCGCAACGCACAGGTGATGCGGAACCGGCGCATCACCGCGTGGGTCAAGGACAAGCTCGCCGAGCTGAAGGCGGCCGGCCGCGAGCAAGACGAGTTCTGCTTCGTCGTGCATGGCACCATGGCCGACCCGCGCTGGCTGGACCCGACCGTCGATCCCAACGAACGCGTCCCGGGAACCTGCTACCTGGGGGATCCTCAGGTGGTGAACATGAGCCCGGTCGGATTGGCCCGCTTCTCCACGCTGCGCGGCTGGCTCTCGCAATGGAGTTACGACGACGCCCGCGGCGACGGGGTGGCCTGCGGGCCCGACATCGCGGTCCCGGCGCTGGTCATCGGTAATCTGGCCGACGACGCCTGCACGCCCAGCCACACCAGGCGGCTGTTCAACGCGATCGGGCACCAGGACAAGGAGATGCACGAAATCCCCGGCGCCACCCACTATTACGCGGGCCCCGACCAGCGCGACAAGCTGCGCGCGGCCGTCGATCTCGTCACCGACTGGCTGGTCCGGCACGACTTCGCGGGGGCGCAGTGACGCCCACCGGGCCGCTGGACGGCGTCCGGGTGCTCGAGCTGGGCACGCTGATCGCGGGCCCGTTCGCCGGACGGTTGCTGGGCGACATGGGCGCCGACGTCATCAAGGTGGAACCCCCCGGCGCCCCGGACCCGCTGCGCACCTGGGGCCAGGCCGAGGCCGACGGGGAGCACGTCTTCTGGACGGTGCACGCGCGCAACAAGAGAGCCATCACCCTCGACCTGCGCAAGCCCCGCGGCCGCGAACTGTTCCTGGAGCTGGTCGCGAAGTCCGACGTCGTCGTGGAGAACTTCCGCCCGGGCACGCTGGAGAAATGGGACCTGGGTTACGACGTGCTCAGCGCCCGCAACCCGGGCATCATCCTTGTCCGGGTGTCGGGCTACGGGCAGACGGGACCCGACGCGCACAAGGCGGGCTACGCCTCGGTCGCCGAGGCGGCGAGCGGCCTGCGCCACCTCAACGGTTTCCCCGGCGGCCCGCCGCCCAGGCTCGCGCTCTCGCTCGGTGACACCCTGGCCGGCATGTTCGGCGCCCAGGGCGCGGTGGCCGCGCTGTACCGCCGCGGCATCACCGGGCGCGGCCAGGTGGTCGATGTCGCGTTGACCGAATCCTGTTTGGCCGTACAGGAATCCACCATCCCCGACTACGACCTCGCCGGCGTGGTGCGCGGGCCGTCGGGCACCCGGCTCGACGGCATCGCGCCGTCCAACATCTACCGCAGCGCCGACGGCTCGTGGGTGGTGATCGCCGCCAACCAGGACACCGTCTTCGCCCGGCTGTGCAAGGCGATGGGCCGCCCGGAGCTGGCCATCGACGACCGGTTCGCCACCCACGGCGCGCGCGGCCGCAACCAGGACGAGCTCGACGAGATCATCGGCGCGTGGGCCGCGGAACGCCGGCCCGCTGACATCATCGAAACCCTCAGTGCCGCGGGGGTGATCGCCGGTCCGATCAACACGGTCGCGGAGGTGGTCAACGACCCGCAGCTGCGGGCCCGCGGCATGCTGGTCGAGCACTTCGATGAACGGATCGGGCGCAACGTTCTCGGGCCGGGCATCGTGCCGGTGCTCTCCGAATCCCCGGGCCGCGTGCGCAACGCCGGGCCGGCGCGGCCGGGCCAGCACAACGACGACGTCTACGTCGGGCTGCTGGGCAGGACCGCCGAGGAGCTCGCGGAGCTGCGCGCCGAGGAGGTGCTGTGAACCAGCACGTGGCCATCCGCGAGGTGGCGCTGCGCGACGGTCTGCAGATCGAGGCGCCGATCCCGTTGTCGGCCAAGCTGGAACTGCTGGCCGCGATCGCGGCCACCGGGGTCCGCGAGGTGGAGGTC
Source organism: Mycobacterium sp. E1715 (assembly GCF_001667625.1). Taxonomy (NCBI): domain Bacteria; kingdom Bacillati; phylum Actinomycetota; class Actinomycetes; order Mycobacteriales; family Mycobacteriaceae; genus Mycobacterium; species Mycobacterium sp. E1715. The sequence goes on along the minus strand of NZ_LZJJ01000143.1, from coordinate 4,815 downwards.
ACGGCGTTCGTCTCGCCGACGAAAGTGCCGTCGATGGCCGACGCCGCCGAGCTCGCGGCCCACCTGCACGACTACCCCGACATCGAGTTCTCCGCCTTGGTGGCCAGTCCCAACGGGGCCAAGCGGGCGGTGGCCGCGGGCCTGCGCTCGATCGAGTACGTGGTGGCCGCCGACGACACGTTCAGCAAGGCCAACGTCGGCCGCACCAGCGCGCAGGCCACCGAGGCGATCGACGAGATCGTCGCGATCGCGCACGGCGCCGGCGTCACCGTCGAGGTCGTCATCGCCACCGCGTGGGACTCACCGTTCGAGGGCCCCACCCCGCCCGAGCGCGTGCTCGAGATCCCCGCGGCCGCCCGCGGCCGGGGCGCCGACCGCCTGTCGATCGCCGACACCATCGGCACCGCCACGCCGGGGCGCGTGAGTTCGCTGATCGCGCAACTGCGTCCGGTGATCGGCGACCTGCCGCTTGGCGGCCATTTCCACAACACCCGCGGCTCCGGGCTGGCCAGCGCGTACGCGGCGGTCGGCTCCGGGGTGACCCGGCTGGACGCCTCGGTCGGCGGGCTGGGCGGCTGCCCGTTCGCGCCCGGCGCCACCGGCAACATCGCCACCGAGGACCTGGTGTACCTGCTGTCCGACAGCGGCATCGGCGTGGACGTCGACCTGCAGGCCGCCATCGCCGCCGCCGAAGTCGCCAAATCGGCTGTGGGCCACGACCTGCCGAGCGCCCTGCTGCGCGCCGGCGACCGGATCCGGACCTGATGCCCGCCCCGGACGCGCTGACCGCCAAGGGCCGCCAAACCAGGCAGGCCATCGAGCAGGCCGCCCGGAAGCTGTTCGCCGAACGGGGCTTTCACGGCACCACGCTGGCCGACATCACGTCGGCGGCGGGCCGCTCGCCCGCGGTGTTCTACCGGTATTTCGCCGACAAGGAGGACCTGCTCGCCGCGCTGGCCGAGTCGTTCCTGCATGACGTCGTCACACCGTCGGGGTTGAGCGTCGAGCTTCCCGAATCGCCCGACGACGACGCGTTCTTCACCGCGGTGGTCACCGGCTACTGGAACATGTTCAAACAAAACATCGGCATCATGATCGCCGTGGCCCAGCTCGCCGCCACCCAGCGGCGCTTCGCGACCGTCCAGAACGAGTTCCGCCGCTTCGGCATGGACATCGTCGCCGCCTCCGTCCGCCGCGCCCAGGACCAGGGCTACGGAACCGAGCTCGACCCGCAACACACCGCGGCGGCCATCGCCCTGCTGTTCGAGAACTTCACCACCGTCTTCGTCGGCCCCTCCAACCTGGGCATCAAGATCAGCGATGAGGACGCCATCGCCACCCTGTCGACGATCTGGAAGAAAACGCTTTACGGCACGTAAGGAGAAACCTGTGGACTTCACACTCCCCGAACACCTTCCGGGTCTGCTCGCCGAGATGGACGAGTTCATCGAGGCCGAGATCAAACCCTTGGAGCGCGAGCACATCCAGTACTTCGACAAGCGCCGCGAACACGCCCGCACCGACTGGGACAACGACGGCATTCCGACGCGCGAGTGGGAGGACCTGCTCGCCGAGATGCGCCGGCGAGCCGACAAGGCGGGCTGGCTGCGCTACGGGCTACCGTCGTCGCTGGGCGGCCGGGACGGCACCAACGTCGACATGGCCGTCATCCGGGAACACCTGGCGCACAAGGGTCTTGGCCTGCACAACGATCTGCAGAACGAATCCTCGATCGTCGGGAACTTCCCGCAGGTGATCATGATGGAGCGGTTCGGCACCGACGAACAACGGCGGGGATGGTCCGAGGCCCTGATCACGGGGGAACGTTCCATGGCGTTCGGGCTCACCGAGCCGCAGCACGGCTCGGACGCCACCTGGCTGGAGACCCGCGCCCAACCCGACGGTGACGGCTGGATCATCAACGGCTCCAAGCGGTTCAACACCGGCGTCCACCGCGCGACTCACGACCTGGTCTTCGCCCGCACCTCCGGTGAGGCCGGCCAGGCGCGGGGCATCACCGCGTTCCTGGTGCCGACGGACGCGCCCGGGTTCGACGTGCCCTACTACTGGTGGACGTTCAACATGCCGACCGATCACGGCGAGGTGGCGCTGACCGACGTCCGGGTGCCGGCCGACGCGGTGCTCGGCGAGGTGGACCGCGGCCTGGAGGTCGCGCAGACCTTCTTGCACGAGAACAGGATTCGGCAGGCGGCGAGCAGCCTGGGCGCGGCCCAGTACTGCATCGACCGCGCCGCCGAATACGCCGGCACGCGGACGGTGTTCGGCAAGCCGCTGTCGGTCAACCAGGCCGTGCAATGGCCGCTGGCCGAGTTGCAGACCGAGGCCCAGATGGTGCGGCTGCTCGTCCACTACGCCGCCTGGCACCTGGACCGCGACCACCACATGGAGGTCTCGGACAAGGTGTCGATGGCCAACTACCGGGCCAACCGACTGGTCTGCGACGCCGCCGACCGGGCCATGCAGATCTTCGGCGGCCTGGGCTACAGCCGGCACGAGCCGTTCGAACACATCTACCGCCACCACCGTCGCTACCGGATCACCGAGGGAGCCGAGGAGATCCAGATTCGCCGGGTGGCCCAGCGGCTGTTTAAGTTTGGCAAGTGACGTCGACCGAGGAGCTGGCCACCCAGATCGCCGCGGCGCTGGCGCCGGTCCTCGGCGCCGACGTCGCCGTGGAGAACCTGCGCGCGCTGACCGGGGGCGCCAGCCGCTCGACGTGGGCGTTCAACGCCGTCGCCGGCGAGCGACGCCACGCGCTGATCCTGCGCACGGGCGCGCCCGACGACGTGCACGCCGGCATGGAGCTGGAAGCACGCGCCCAGGCCGCCGCCGCTGCCGCAGGCGCGCCGGTCCCCCACGTCCTCCTCGCTGACGATTCGCCTGCCGCCCTGGGCAATCCGTTCCTGATCTGCGACGCGATCGAGGGTGAGACGATCGTCCGGCGCATCCAGCGCCAACTCGACGAGGCCGGCGGGCAGGCGGCCCGCGCCGGGCTGCTGCGGCAATGCGCACAGGCCCTGGCGGCCATCCACCGCGCCGACCCGGGCATCCCCGGCCTGGCCCGCGAGGATCCGCTCGAGCAGTGGCGCGAGCGGCTCGACGCGATGGGTGACACCACGGCCACTTTCGAATGGGCGTTCCGCTGGCTCGAGGCGCGCCGACCGGAGTCATCGGCCGACGTGCTGGTGCACGGCGACTACCGGATGGGCAACCTCATCGTCGACGGGGCCCGCCTCGCCGCCGTCCTCGACTGGGAATTGGTGCACCGCGGCGACCCCTACGACGACCTGGCCTGGTTCTGCATCCGGGCCTGGCGCTTCGGCGCCCCGGCCAGCCTCGGCGCCGGCGGCCTCGGCAGCATCGAGAGCTTCTTGCGGGACTACGAGCAAGCCGGCGGGACCACCGTCGACCGGGCGGCGTTCCATTGGTGGCTCGTGCTGGCCACCCTGCGCTGGGGCGTCATCTGCCGCTACCAGGCCGAGCGGCACCTGAGCGGCCAGTTCCGCTCGGTGGAGCTCGCCACGATCGGTCGCCGCGTGTGCGAGACCGAGTGGGACCTGCTCGACCTGCTGGAAGGGGCCGCCTGATGATCGGCGCGTACGGCCGCCCGCTCGCGGCCGAGCTGGTGGCCGCGGTGGCCGAGTTCCTCGAGACCGACGTGCGGGCGGCCACCACCGGGCAGGTGAACTTCCACGCGCGGGTGGCCGCCAACGCGCTGCGGATCGTCGAGCGCGAGCTTCTCGACGAGAGCGACGCCGAATCCCGCGCCGCGCTGGCCGACCTTGGGTTCGCCGACGAGGAAGAGCTGGCCGCCGCGATACGGGCCGGCGAGATGGACGGGCGGGCCCGCGAGGTCACCGCGTGCTTGCGCACCTTGGTGCGCCGCCGGGTGGCGGTGGCGCACCCCGGATACGACACCGAATAGCCGGGCGACGACGCGGCCGTGCAGCGGCGCGCGAAGGAGCCGGGCCATCGAGATAGGAGCAGTCGCCATGGCCGGTGCGAGTGTGGAGATCGTGGCCGACGCGGCCGACCGCCTGTTCACGGCGATCGAGAAGGGCGACTACGCGGCGGTCGACGGGATGTGGAGCGATGACATCGCGGTCTGGCGAGTCGGCGCGCGCGGCGACGACGGCAAGGCTCGCGCGCTGCGCGTCATCGACTGGTTCATCACCGCGACGACGGAGCGCCGCTATGAAATCCTGGACCGGCGATTCTTCGAGGGCGGCTTCGTCCAACAACACGTCCTGCACGCCACCGGTCATGCCGGACAATCGATCTCGATGCGGGTCTGCATCGTGATCAGGGTGGGCGGCGACGGCCGGCTGGACCGGATCGACGAGTACTTCGACCCCGCAGATATCGCGCCGTTGCTCGGCTGACGTTAGATTCGCCACGACAGATGGGGGTGACGATGACGACTTTGGAAACACTTCTCAACGATCCCGACCTGGCCGGCGTGTGGAACCTCGTCCCGAACCGCTCGACCATCACTTTCAAGATCAGGAACATGTGGGGTCTGGTGCGGGTCAAGGGCCGCTTCACCGAGTTCAGCGGAGACGGCCAACTGACGGGCACGGGGGCGGTCTTCGGCCGCCTCGACATCCGCGCCGCCTCCCTGGACACCGGCATCGGGCGTCGCGACAAGCACCTGCGCTCGGCCGATTTCTTCGACGTCGAGCGCTTCGGTGAGATCAGCGTCGTCGTCACCGCGGTGCAGCCGACCAAGGGCAAGTCCGCCGACCTCCGGGCCGCCTTCACCATCAAGGGCGTGACCGCGCCGCTGCCGCTGTC
>NZ_LZJJ01000142.1:0-664 GCF_001667625.1 Mycobacterium sp. E1715 | reverse complement strand
CAGGCCGCGTTGGCGGTGGTGTTGGGGAAGTTGGGGGCGACTTCGGATGTGGCGGTGGGCTTTCCGATCGCCGGGCGACGTGATCCCGCGCTTGATGAGTTGGTCGGATTTTTCGTCAACACGCTGGTGTTGCGCACCGATCTGAGCGGTAATCCCACGGTTGCGCAGTTGTTGGGTCAGGTGCAACAGCGCAGCCTGGCCGCCTATGAGCACCAGGATGTGCCTTTCGAAGTCCTCGTCGAACGGCTGCACCCCACTCGCAGCCTGACCCACCACCCCCTGATCCAAGTCGTCTTGGCCTGGCAGAACGAAGAATTCGCGGACGTGCAGCTGGGCGATCTGAAAGTAACGCCGTTGCCCACCGACACCCGCAGCGCCCGAATGGATCTGGTGTTCTCGCTGGCCGAGCGCTGGACCGAGGACGGGCAGCCCGCCGGCATCGGGGGGGCGGTGGAGTTCCGCACCGACGTGTACAACACCGCCCGCGTCGAGGCCCTGGCCGCGCAACTGCACGACGTGTTGGTCACCATGACCGCCGACTCCGCGCGGCGTATCTCGTCGATCGAGGTGCTGGATGAGGCCGAGCGTGCGCGTCTTGAGGTGATCGGTAATCGGGCGGTGTTGAGCGGGCCGGTCCCGGTGGCGGTGTCGATTCCGGAGCTGT
>NZ_LZJJ01000141.1:0-45236 GCF_001667625.1 Mycobacterium sp. E1715 | reverse complement strand
ACCAGCTACGAGCCGCTTCCGCCAGGCCGTGCACCAGGGCGCTGGTCACCGGTGACAGCCCGTCACCGCCGGGCAACGGGCTGCGCGGGCTGATGCCGCGCACGCGCGGGGACAGCTCCAGCTGGGTACCGCCGTCGCGCACCCGGTTCACCGGGTTGCCCGGATGCAGCCCGCGCAACTCCGGCGGGATGTCCTCGAGGTCGGTGATCACCTGATAGCCGGTCAACTGGATGTGCCGGGCCAGGTGCGCGGCCAACGCACGGTTGCGCCCGCCGGCCAGCAGCTGGGTGCTGCGCCCGATGCGGCCGTAGCCGTGCAGCGACACCGCAACGTCGACGTGGTCGAGGAATTCGGCGAGCCGTGGTGACTCGGCCGGGTCGAATCGCGCCGACGGCAGGTGGTGCGGGTAGTGGTCGGGGTGACGCAGGACGTACACCGACGCGTCGGCGGCGTCGGCCGCGCGTTCGGCGATCACGTCGGTCATCTCCTCCAGCCCGCCGCCGTGGATGGCGAGGAAGCCGAAGCGCGAACGCAATTGGCTGGCCTCGCTCACCCCGGGTTCACTCAGCAACGCTGAAAGGGATTGCGGCGCAGGCCCGGACGCCAACGCACGCCGCGGCCAGCGTGCGGGATCCCAGCGGCGCAAGAAGTCGATCCAGCGTGGCGGCAAACCGTGCTCAACGGCACCGTCGATGATCTTGGGCAGGTAGCCAGGCCGGGGCGGACCCGGTGTCACGCGATGGTCGATGTAGACCCACGCCGGCGACGGCCCGACGTCGCTGTGCACGGTCAGCCGGTCCCGCCGGTAGCGCACCGGCACGCCTTCGGCGCTGTCGAGGGTCGCCAGGTCACCGTCGGAGATCTGCCAGATCACGCCATGCACCTGATTGCCGGCGCACGGTTCGACCGTGGCCACACCGCGCTGGTTGATCAACCAGTCGTGATCGGACAGGACGGCCGGCCGCGGATCGGCGGCGTCGGGACACCGCAGCGCCATCTGCCTGACGCACAGGTTCGAGCCATATGCGAAGTAGGCATGCCGGCGGGCCGGCATTTAGCCGGTCACCGTCAGCCAGATGAGCACCACGTTAAGCAGACTAATCATTACGCCGACGGCCCAACCAATAATCGTCGTGACGCGATGATTGGTGTCGTCACCCATCAGCTCGCGGTCACTGGTCAGCTTCACCAGGGGAAGGACCGCGAACGGTATGCCGAACGACAGCACGACCTGAGAGAGCACCAGGGCGCGCGTGGGGTCGAAGCCGAACGCGAGGATCGCCAGGGCGGGGCACACGGTGATCAAGCGGCGCAGCAGCATCGGGATCCGGCGGTGCAGCAGGCCTTGCATGATCATGGCGCCGGCGTAGGCGCCCACCGACGACGAGGCCAGCCCGGACGCCAGCAACCCCACGGCGAACAGCACCGCGATGGTCGGGCCCAGCGTGTGGTGGATCGCGGAGTAGGCGCCCTCGATGGACGCGCTGATGTCGCGGTGCTGCAGGTTGATCGCGGCGACCAGCAGCATCGCGGCGTTCACCGTTCCCGCGACGGCCATCGCCAGCACGACGTCCAACCGGGTCACCCGCAGCAGCAGGCGTCGATGCGCGCCCTCGGCGGGATGCCCGTGCCGGTCAAGCACCAGGCCCGAATGCATGTACACCGCGTGCGGCATCACGGTGGCGCCCAGGATGGCGGCGGCAAGCAGGACGCTCTCGGTGCCCCGGAATCGCGGCACCAGCCCGCCGAGCACGGCGTCGGGCGGCGGGGTCTTCACGAAGAAGCTGGCCGCGAACCCGATGGCGATGACCAGCAGCAGTCCGGTGATGACACGCTCGAAGATGATCTGCCCGCGCCGGTCCTGGATGGCCAGCAGCAGCAGGGACACCACCCCGGTGATGACCCCGCCGAGCAGCAGCGGCAAGTCGAACAGGATCCGCAATGCTATTGCGCCGCCGACGATTTCGGCCATATCCGTCGCGATCGCCACCAGTTCGGCCTGAGCCCAGTAGACCAGCCGGACCGGGCGGCTCATCCGCTTGCCGATGGCCGCGGGCAGCGAGCGTCCGGTCACCAGGCCGAGCTTGGCCGACAGGTACTGCACCAGGCCGGCCAGCGCGTTGGCCACCACGATGACCCACAGCAGCAGGTACCCGAACTGGGCGCCGGAGCTGACGTTGGCGGCGACGTTGCCCGGATCGACGTAGGCGATCGCGGCGACGAAGGCAGGCCCGAGCAGATACCAGCTGCTCTTGAGCGTGGCCTGGCTGCTCTGCGTCAACGTGCACCCTCGATTCACACGGCCGAATAAGAAAGTGAGGTTAGCCGAACACTGTGGGTACGCCGAAGGACACCCACTGGTGGTCCACGTCTCGCCGGGCGCCGGTGACGCCCTCGTCCCACGTGCACCCTGCTATACCCGCGGGTGCGGCCGCCTACTCGGGCAGGTAGAGCCCCTTGCCGGTGATCAGCGGCAGGTCGAGCGTCGTCACGATTCCCGGCTCGGCGGCCACCACGGCCGGAATCGCATTGACCACCCGCATCGCGGTGGCGACCAGCCCGGCGTGGTTGTGGTCGCCCTTGCGGCTGCTCAGGCAGATGTCCATGGCGTAGGACGGTTCGCCGGTGATCTCGATGCGGTAGGACCCGCCGTGCTGGGCGGGCTGTGGCCACTCGGGGCACAGGTCCTCGCGCAGCCGGGTGACGTGTTCCAGGACGACGACGGGGTCGCCGTTGACCATGCCGAACACCTCGAAGCGCAGCGCGGCGGCGCTGCCCTTCGGGATATGCCCCGACGCGATGTCGAAGTCCTCGGGCGCCGGCACCCGCACGTACTCCTGCGCGACCGAGTCGAGCGAGATGCCCAGGCCCGCCGCCAGCTGGCGCACCACCGAGCCCCACGCCAGGCTCAGCACGCCGGGCTGCAGCAGCATGGGGATCTCGTCGAGCGGCTTGCCGAAACCCATCACGTCGAACATGACGGCGGCGCTGTCATAGGTGGCGTAGTCGACGATCTCCATGCAGCGAATCTGCTGGATGTTCTGACAGGTGCCGGCCAGCGCCAGCGGCAGCAGGTCGTTGGCGAAGCCGGGATCGATCCCGTTGACATAGACGCTCGAATTGCCTTCGCGCGCAGCGTCTTCGATGGGCTTGATGAGCTCCTCGGGGATGACCTCCCAGGGGTATTGCAAGAAGACCGGGCCGCTGCCGACGATGTTGATGCCGGCCGCCAGGACCCGCCGGTAGTCCTCCAGCGCCTCGGGCAACCGGTTGTCGGCGAGCGCGTTGTAGACGGCGCATTGCGGTCCGGTGGCAAGCACGGCGTCGAGGTCGGTGCTGGCCAGCACGCCGGTCGAATCGGGAAGTCCGGCAAGCTCCGCCGCGTCCTTTCCGGCCTTGGCGTCCGATGACACCCAGACGCCCTTGAGGTCGAACGCCGGGTTGGTGATGAGCGCTCGCAGCGCGTGGACGCCGACGTTGCCGGTGCCTAATTGGACGACGGGGATTCCCATGACGGGCTCCTTAGTGGGTGGTTGGTTCACGACCGCGAGCAGACGCAAAGTCGCATGAACTGCGGGGCGCGCATGCGAGTTTGCGTCTGCTCGCGCGTCAAGCGGTCACAGATCCGGGACGGGGATGTCGAGGTTGGGATAGGTGAGGCCGCCGTCGACCTCCAGCGTCTTACCGGTCAGGAAGCTGCCGGCCGGGGACGCCAAATACACTGCGGCCGCCGCGATGTCGACGGGATCGCCGAGCCGGCGCATGGGGGTGGCCTTCTCCATCGGCGCGCGCAGCTCGTCGTTGGATGCGACCACGTCCAGCGCGGAGGTGAGGATCGATCCCGGCGCGATCGCGTTCACCCGGATGCGCGGGCACAGGTCCAGGGCGGTCAGCCGGGTGTAGTGGGACAGCGCGGCCTTGGCGGTGCCGTAGGCGGCGAAGCCGCGGCCGGCCAGCCGGCCCATGGTGGAGGTGATGTTGATGATGCTGCCCTCACCGGAGTGCTCGAGCATGAGGGGCACCGACGCGACGGTCAACGCGTGGGCGGTGGCGACGTTGAAGGTGAACGCGTCCTTGAGGTCCTTGGTCGAGGTGGTCAGCAACGTGTTCGGCATGGTTCCGCCGACGTTGTTGACGACGATGTCTAGTCTCCCGAAGGCCTCCACCGCCTGGCCGGCCAGTTCCGCGGTGGCCTCCGGGTGGGCGAGATCGGCGGCGACGATGTGCGCCCGCCGGCCCGCCGCGCGAACCTGTTCGGCGACGCCTTCTAGTTGCGATTCCGTGCGCGAGGCGATGAGGACGTCGGCGCCCGCCTCGGCGAAAGCCAGCGCGATGGCCGCCCCGAGGCCGCGGCCGGCACCGGTGATGACGGCGACTTTGTCGTCGAGACGAAATCTGTCCAGGATCATTGCGGCCTCTCTTCGCCCAAGTTGTCAGCCGACACGGTAGCAAGCCGCGCCGTGTCGGATGCGGCATTTCTGGAACAGGTTCTACTTTTGCATATGGGCGAGGAGGCGCAATGCCCCACGCCCATTCCCGGCCCGCCGGAACCAATCGGTCGAAATTGTGTGTGGACACCGTGCGGGGACGGACTCGGCGCATCTCGCGTCCACTGCGAGAACATTCACCCGGCGTTAGCCTCTTAGTGCCGACCGTTTGGCCGGCGCGCACGGCTATCGAATGGTGACGATAATGTCCGAGTTTTTCCGTCGGGGAACATATTGGGGCTGAATCGATTTGGCGCCGCGCTGAGCGCCGCGACCGTCCTGGTGCTGTCCGGCTGTGGGAGTAATGACAACGCGACGGGCGAACGTCCCGCGCCGGGCACGTCGGCCGCCAAGGTGGCCTGTGGCGGGGCCAAGTCGCTGAAGGCGAGCGGGTCGACCGCCCAGGCCAACGCGATGACCCGCTTCGTCAAGGCGTTCGAGCAGGCCTGCCCGGGCCAGACGCTGAACTACACGCCCAACGGCTCGGGCGCGGGAATCGGTGAATTCACCGGTAACCAAACCGATTTCGCGGGGTCCGACTCGCCGCTGGCCCCCATCGAATACTTCGCGGCGCGCCAGCGCTGCGGTTCGCCGGCGTGGAATTTGCCGGTCGTGTTCGGTCCGATCGCGATCAGCTACCACGTCAACGGAGTGACGTCGCTGAATCTGGACGGTCCGACGGCCGCCAGGATATTCAAGGGGGACGTCACCGCCTGGAACGATCCGGCCATTGCGGCGCTGAACCCGGGCGTCGCTTTTCCCGCCGAGCCAATCCGGGTGATCTTCCGCAACGACCAGTCGGGCACCACGGACAATTTCCAGAAATACCTGGATTCCGCGGCCAACGGCGTCTGGGACAAGGGCGTCGGCAAGACGTTCAACGGCGGTGTCGGTGAGGGGGCCAAGGGCAACGACGGCACGTCGGCGGCGGTCAAGGCCACCGAGGGGTCGATCACCTACAACGAGTGGTCGTTCGCCCTGGCGCAAAAGCTCAACATGGCCAGGATCGTCACCTCGGCGGGCCCGGACGCGGTGGCGATCAGCGCCGATTCGGTGGGCAAGACGATCGCAGGCGCGGACTTCACCGAGGAGGGCAACGACCTGGTCGTCGACACCTTCTCCTTTTACCGGCCGACCCAGCCCGGTTCCTACCCGATCGTGCTCGCGACGTACGAGATCGTCTGTTCGAAGTATCCGGATCCCCAGGTCGCAGCGGCCGTGAAGGCGTTCCTGCAAAGCACCGTCGGCGCGGGGCAGAACGGCCTGGCGGACAACGGCTACATTCCCGTTCCCGAGTCGTTCAAGTCCAGGTTGTCGGCGGCAATCGACGCAATTTCGTGACCCCTCCCGCCCCGGCGTGCGGCTCGCCCGCAAGCCGCCTTGGCCAGCGACAATCGGCCGACGGCAATTTGCCCAACGTTAACCTTCTTGCTGTTAGCTTCCTTGCTGCGAGAGACGGCTCGTCGCCGGACAGCGGCTAAGAGAACGTCGCCAATCACGTTTCATCCCTACCGTTAGGAAGTGACTTGAAACTCAACCGATTCGGTGCCGGGCTGAGCGTCCTGACCGCTGCTGCGCTGGCGTTGTCGGGGTGCGGAAGCGACAACAATGCCAACGGCGGGAGCGGCGGGACGAGCGGCTCGGCGTCGGGCAAGGTCAGCTGCGGCGGAAAGAAGACCCTGAAGGCCAGCGGGTCGACCGCCCAGGCCAACGCGATGACCCGCTTCGTCAACGCCTTCGAACAGGCCTGCCCAGGCCAGACGCTGAACTACACCGCCAATGGGTCGGGTGCCGGAATCAGTGAATTCAACGGCAACCAAACGGATTTCGGTGGCTCGGACTCGCCGCTCGCGGCCAAGGAATACGCCGCGGCGCAGCAGCGGTGCGGCTCCCCGGCGTGGAACCTGCCGGTGGTGTTCGGCCCGATCGCCATCACCTACAACGTCAAGGGCCTGAGTTCGCTGAGCCTGGACGGTCCCACCGCGGCGAAGATCTTCAACGGCGCCATCACGACGTGGAACGACCCGGCGATCGCGGCGCTGAACTCCGGTGTCACGTTGCCCGCCGAGCCGATCCATGTGGTGTTCCGCAACGACGAATCCGGGACCACGGACAACTTCCAGAAGTACCTTGACGCCGCCTCGAACGGCGCGTGGGGCAAGGGCGCCGGCAAGACGTTCAAGGGCGGTGTCGGCGAGGGCGCCAAGGGCAACGACGGCACGTCGGCGGCCATCAAGGCCACCGAAGGGTCGATCACCTACAACGAGTGGTCGTTCGCCGAGGCGCAGAAACTGGACATGGCCAAGGTCGTCACGTCGGCCGGCCCGGACGCCGTGGCGATCAGCGCCGACTCGGTCGGCAAGACCATCTCCGGCGCCAAGATCAGCGGGCAGGGCAACGACCTGGTGCTGGACACGCTCTCCTTCTACAAGCCGACGCAGCCCGGGTCCTACCCGATCGTGCTGGCGACGTACGAGATCGTCTGCTCGAAGTATCCCGACTCCCAGGTCGGCACGGCGGTGAAGGCGTTCCTGCAAAGTACGATCGGTGCGGGGCAGAGTGGCCTGGCCGACAATGGGTACATTCCCATCCCGGATTCGTTCAAGTCGAGACTGTCGGCTTCGATCAACGCCATCACGTGATTTGAGGTGGTCGTGACCCGAGGAGCGGTAGCCAGCCCGTCGACCACGGAAAAGCCCGCGCTCAAGGCGCTGGGGACACCGTCAGGTCGACGGGGTGACCGGCTGTTCAAGTCAGCGGCCGCCGCTGCCGGTTCGACGATCGTGGCCGCGATCGTGCTGATCGCGGTGTTCCTGCTGATTCGAGCCGTTCCGTCGTTGCGGGCCAACCACGCGAACTTCTTCACCAGTGCCCAATTCAGCACCACCGAGCCGGGCAAGCTCGCGTTCGGCATCCGCGACCTGTTGATGGTCACGGTGCTCAGCTCGCTCACCGCGCTGGCGCTGGCGGTGCCGATCGCGGTGGGAATCGCGGTGTTTCTCACCCAATACGCACCGAAGCGGCTGGCTCGCCCGTTCGGGGCGATCGTCGACCTGCTGGCCGCGGTGCCCTCGATCATCTTCGGGTTGTGGGGCATCTTCGTGCTGGCGCCCAAGATCGAGCCCGTCGCGGCGTTCCTCAATCGCCACCTGGGCTGGTTCTTCCTGTTCAAGCAGGGCAACGTGTCGCTGGCCGGTGGCGGCACCATCTTCACCGCGGGCATCGTGCTTTCGGCGATGATCCTGCCGATCATCACGTCGGTATCGCGTGAGGTGTTCCGGCAGACCCCGCCCATCCAGATGGAAGCGGCGCAGGCGCTGGGGGCCACCAAGTGGGAGGTGGTGCGGATGACCGTGCTGCCGTTCGGCCGCAGCGGCGTGATCGCGGCGTCCATGTTGGGATTGGGCCGGGCGCTCGGCGAAACCGTGGCGGTGCTGATCATCTTGCGTTCCGCCGCCCGCCCCGGAAACTGGTCGCTGTTCGACGGCGGCTACACGTTCGCCTCGAAAATCGCCTCGGCGGCAGCCGAATTCAGCGAACCGCTGCCCACCGGCGCCTACATCGCCGCGGGATTCGCGCTGTTCGTCTTGACGTTCGTCGTCAACGCGCTGGCCCGCGCCGTCGCCGGCGGGAAGGTCAACGGATGACGGTCAACGTGTTCGACCGGCCGGTCAAAGCACAGGCGTTCCGGCCCGTCAGCGTCCGGCGGCGGCTCACGAATGACGCGGCGACGGTCTTCTTCGTCGCCTCCTTCCTCATCGCGCTGGTGCCGCTGGTCTGGGTGCTGTCGGTCGTGATAGCCCGGGGCTGGTACGCGGTCACCCGGACGGGTTGGTGGACTCACTCGCTGCACGGCATCCTGCCGGAGCAGTTCGCCGGCGGGATCTACCACGCGCTGTACGGGACCGTGGTGCAGGCCGGGGTGGCAGCGCTGCTGTCCGTGCCGCTGGGGCTGATGACCGCGGTCTTCCTGGTGGAATACGGGTCGGGCCGGCTGGTACGGCTGACGACGTTCATGGTCGACGTGCTCGCCGGGGTGCCCTCGATCGTCGCCGCGCTGTTCATCTTCAGCCTCTGGATCGCCACGCTGGGATTCCAGCAGAGCTCGTTCGCCGTCTCGCTGGCGCTGGTCTTGCTGATGCTGCCGGTGGTGGTGCGGTCCGCCGAGGAGATGCTCAGGTTGGTGCCCGACGACCTGCGGGAGGCCAGCTACGCGCTCGGCGTACCCAAGTGGAAGACCATCTTGCGGATCGTGTTCCCGATCGCCATGCCCGGCATCGTCTCCGGCGTCTTGTTGTCCGTCGCGCGGGTCATCGGCGAAACCGCTCCCGTGCTGGTGCTGGTGGGCTACAGCCGCTCGATCAACGTCGACATCTTCCACGGGAACATGGCCTCGCTGCCGCTGCTGATCTACACCGAACTCACCAATCCCGAGCACGCCGGCTTCCTGCGCATCTGGGGTGCGGCGCTGAGCCTGATCATCATGGTCGCCGTGATCAACCTGATCGCGGCGGCGACCCGGTTCCTGGCGGCCCGCAGGCGCTGAGCACGCGCCCGGTCGGGTTCAGGACTTCGCCGCGGCCTTCTTGGCGGGTGTCTTCTTCGCCGCCGTCTTCTTCGCGGTGGTCTTCTTGGCGGCCGTTTTCTTGGCCGGTGCCTTCTTGGCGGGAGCCTTGCCGTCACCCGAACGCGCCTTCACGCTGGCCTCCAGCTTGGCCAGCAGGTCGGACACGTCCTCGGTCTCGTCGAGTTCCTTCGGCTGTTCCTCGGTGGTAAAGGCCTCGCCGCCTTCGAGTTTCGCGTCGATCAGCTCCTGGAGCTGCTCCTGGTAGGTGTCGTGATAGCGGTCCGGGTTGAACTCTTCGGCCATCGACTCCACGACCTGACCGGCCATTTTCAGTTCCGCCGGCTTGATCTCGACCTCCTTGTCGAGCACCGGGAAGTCGGGGTCACGGATCTCGTCGGGCCACAGCAGGGTGTGCACCATCATCACGTCGCGTTTGCCGAAGTCCTTGACGCGCAACGCCGCCAGCCGCGTCTTGTTGCGCAGGGTGAAGTGGACGATCGCCATCCGATCGGTCTCGGCGAGCGTCTTCGCGAGCAGCACATACGATTTCGACGATTTGGAATCCGGCTCCAGGAAGTAGCTGCGGTCGAACAGCATCGGGTCGACCTCTTCGGCCGGAACGAATTCCAGCACCTCGATCTCCCGGCTGCGTTCTTCGGGCAAGGTGGCGATGTCGTCGTCGGTGATGATGACCATCTGGCCGTCGTCGGATTCGAAGGCCCGGGCGATGTCTCGGTATTCGACGACCTCCCCGTCCACCTCGCACACGCGTTGGTATCGGATGCGGCCGTTGTCCTTGGCGTGCACCTGATGGAACTTGATGTCGTGGTCCTGGGTGGCGCTGTACACCTTGACCGGGACGTTGACCAGCCCGAACGCGATCGAGCCCTTCCAGATGGAGCGCATGTAAGTCAGTATGCCCATACTGTTCGCCGGCTAACAGGACGCGGGGCCGTTGCGCCCAGCTCGTGACCGCATCGAAGCCGGCCGGGAAGCTAGCGCCGGTTTGCCTGCGCCCGCAGCTCGGCGCGGTCGGGCAGCTGCGCCCCGGCGCGGCCCACGGTCGCCGCAGACGACAGCGTGGCCGCCTCGAGCGCTCCGGTCAGGGCGTCGATCGAGATGCGGCGCAGGGCGGCGCGCCGGTCGGCGCCCAACAAGTCCATCCCCCAGAGCGCGTCCAGCAGGCCGACCGTGAAGGCGTCGCCGGCGCCCACGGTGTCCACCACCTGGACCGGCCTGGCGGCCACGCGCGCCTCGCCGGCCGAACACAGCGCAACCGCGCCGCGGGCCCCCATCGTCACCACGACGATCGCCGGCCCCGACGCCAGCCACGCCCGGGCCGTCTGCTCGGGCTCGTGCTGGGGATCGATCCAGCGCAGGTCCTCGTCGCTGACCTTCACGACGTCGCTGCGCTCGGCCAGGTGCTCGATGCGCGCGCGGGCCGAATCGCGGTCGGTGATCAGCGACGGACGCACGTTGGGATCGAAGGTGATCGTGGCCGACAGGCGGTAGGCGTCGACCAACGCCGCGACCGCCAGGCAGCCCGGCTCGCGTACGGCGGCGATGGACCCGGTGTGCACCAACACCGGCGGGGGGACCTCGGGCGTGCCGGAAAGTCGCCACTGTAGGTCAAACGTGTAGGTGGCCGAGCCATCAGCGGACAGAGTCGCTACCGCGGTCGGCGTCCGGGTGGCCGAAACGCTGCCCGGGACAAGCTGTGCGCCAGCAGTTTTCACGTAGTCGGCGATGCGCCGCCCCTGTCGGTCGTCGGCGATGTGGGTCAGGAAATCGATATCGCGGCCCAGCAGGCCGAGCCCGACGGCGACGTTGAGCGGACTGCCGCCGACATGCTCGTCGCCGTTGACGATGTCGATCAGCGATTCGCCGATCACCAGGCCGCGGGTCATCGCACCAGAGCCTCCAGCGTCGCCCGAGCTCCCTTGTGGTGCAACGAATCCAGGGCCCAGCAATACGCCTCGACAAAGCGTGGTTGGTGGGCCAGATCGCAGAACACGGCGGTCACTTCGATGAACGCGGTGGGGTTCCGGTTCTGCGATCGGGCGATCGGGATGAGCGAATCCGCGAGCTGGTCCACCACCTCATACGGCTTTCCCCATTCGTCGGTGCCCTCCGCGTAGCGCGCCCAACTCGCCACCGCCGCGGCCGCCAGTTGAACCGGACCGCCGTTGGCCAGGTTGTCGCAGATGACGGGGAACAGCCATTTCGGGATGCGGTCCGACGAGTAGGCGCAGATGCGCGCGACGGTGTCGCGCACGGCCGGGTTGGCGAACCGCTCGACCAGCGTGCGGCCGAATTCGTGCAGGTCGATTCCGGGCACCGGCGGCAGGGTGGGGATGGCCTCGGCGTCGAAGTAAGAGAGCAAGAATGTGGCGAAGAGTGGATCGCGCGCCGCCTCGTGGACGAACTGGAAGCCGCACAGATGGGCGAAGTAGGCCAGGCACTGATGCCCCGCGTTGAGTAGCCGCAGCTTCATCAGCTCGTATGGGCGCACGTCGTCGACCATCAGCACCCCGGCCCGCTCCAGTGGAGGCCTGCCGTCGGCGAAGTCGTCTTCGATCACCCACGCGGTGAACGGTTCGGCCACCACCGGCCACCGGTCGTCGACGCCGAAGTCGCGCCGCACCTCCGCGGCCATCTCCAAAGTCGTTGCCGGAGTGATGCGATCGACCATCGAACTGGGGAAGCGGGCGTTCTCCGCCACCCACTCGGCCAACGCGGGATCCCTGCGTTCGGCGCTGGCGAGCACGGTGCGCTTGGCGACCTCGCCGTTGTTCTCGATGTTGTCGCAGGAAACGACCGTCGGTGCGGGGACTCCGCGATCGCGCCGCCTGGCGAGCGCCTCGGTGATCAACGCGAACGCCGGCCCGTCGGGATCGCGGTACCCACCTTCGGTGATGGTCAGCGAAATGATCCGGGTGGAGGCCGCGGCGAGCACCTCCAACGCTGATTCGGGATCGTCCGGGGCGTAGCGGTAGTCGACGATCGACCCGATCACTTGCGCGTCCCGGCTGCCGTCGGGGTTCTCCAAAATCAGCGTGTACAGCCCGTCCTGACCGTTGAGGACGTCGCGCATCGTCCAGTCGGCGGGCATCACGCCCACGCCGCAGATACCCCATTCGCGTGCCAGCCCCTGCTGCAGCAGCAGGTTGATGTACGCAGCCTGATGCGCGCGGTGGAAATGACCGGCGCCGATATGCGCGATGCCGACGGTCACGTCCCCGCGGTCATAGTTCGGCGCCTCGATCGGCAGTTCGGACAGCGACGCATTGTTCAGGTTGATCGCGCCAGCCACCATTGGCCAACTCCTCACCGGGCCACGGCCCCGATCGTTACCGGGTTCGCGGCACCTCTCGACGGTATGACGGCCCCGGGCCGAAGCCCAGCGGCTTGGACCATCCGATGCCCCTAGGTGAGCGGGGGACCCCCCGCCGGCACGGCCGACGACAGCAGGACATCGGCGAGCGCACGCCACGAATGGGTTATCGCGACTGCCCCGGCATCGATCAAATCCTCTCGGCGGCAATCCCGTTCGTCAGGTGGCACAAACATCAGGTTGCCCACCGTGGCGTAGCCGGCCGCGACCGCGGAGCTCACGCCGGCGACGGAGTCTTCGATGGCGAGGCCTTGTTCTGCCGCGACGCCCATCACCTGACCGGAATGCAGATAGACCGCCGGATCGGGTTTGCTTGTCGGCACCGCAAGCGAATCCTCCGCGCTGAAGGTCAGCGCCTCGGGTATCAGCGAGTCGATGCCGGTGGCGGCGAAGCAGGCGCGCAGGCGCTTGGTGGCGCTGGAGCTCACGGCAGCGAGCGCGTAGCGGGGCGCGAGGTCGCGCAGCGGTTCGAGCACCCGCGGGTCGGGGGTCAGCGTGACGGCGAGATGCGCGGTGACCCGTTCGCGCTCTTCGCGCACCCACTGCTCGAGTTCGTCGGCGGACAACGCGTTGCCCTTCGCCACGTCCTGGGCTGAGGCAACCACCGCCGCGGGAAGGCCGTGCGCCAACGTCTGATCGAGCGGCAGCCGGCACTGGGTCGCCAGGTCGAGGGCCATCGCGCGGAAGTTCTTCCCGACGGCCCGCTTACGCAACTCCTCCGAGTCGAGCGGGGCGGTCACGCCGAACCTGGCCAGGAAACGATTCATCACATCGGTCGACGCTTCGAACGCCGGCCTTTCCGAAGCGAACAGGTTGTCGTCGGCGTCACACAGCAAGGTGGTGATCGGCGCCGGGTCGAACGCGCGCACAAAGGTCAGGTGAGCGTTCATCGTGACACCAACTCTCGCTCGTCGTTGCGCATCGCGTCACGCAACGTGGGCACCACGCCGCGCGTGTCGATATCGGCGATCATGTCGCCCAGGCGCCGCGCGAAACCGGGAACGGCGCGTAGCTCGGCGAACATCGCATGCCGCAGCAGGGGGTCAGGGTTGTTGCCGGCCATGTTCGCCAATTTAGCCACCGGTATCGCCTGCGAGTCCTCGAGGCGGAGCCGGCGGCCCTGCAGGTCGTGGCCCCGCATGTACCGGGCCCACCCGGCAACAGCCAACGTCAGCAGCGTGTGCGGTCTGCCCTGCGCGATCGCCTCCTGCAGGGACGGCAGCACGAAGGAAGTGATTTTGGTCGTCCCCCGCCGGGCCAGCCGCGACAATTGGTCGCTCATGCTGGGATTGCTGAGCCGATCGAGCAAGGTGGCGCGGTACTGCGGGGTGTTCATCCCCGGCACGGCCGGCAGCAACGGCTGAATCTCCTCGCGCAGCAGTGTCTCGACGTAGTCGCATATGACGCGGTTCCGCATCGCTTCGTCGGTGCGCTGGTAACCGGCCAGGGTCGCCAAACACGCTAGCGCGATATGGGTTCCGTTGAGCAGGCGCGTCTTGATCAGCTTGTGGTCGCTGACGTCGGCAACGAATTCGGCCCCGACCTCCTCGAGCGGCGGCCGACCGTTGCTGAACGAATCCTCGATCACCCATTGGCGATACGGTTCGGTCACGACCGGACACTTGTCGGCCACGCCGAACGTCTGCTCGACGAACTCGCGCTCCGAAGTCGACGTTTGCGGGGTGATGCGATCGACCATCGTCGACGGGAACGCGACGTGCCTTTCGATCCAGCGGGCAAGCCCCGGGTCCTTGCACGCCGCGAACGAGATCAACGCGGTTCTCGCCGGCCGGGTGTCGCCGGGAATGTTGTCGCAGCAGAGCACGGTGAACGGTGCGAACCCTGCGCGGCGGCGCCGGTCGAGAGCCTCGGCCAGGTACCCCCACGCGGTGGCGTAACCACCGGACGCGACCAGGTCGGCGCGCACGTCGGGATGATCGGCGTCGAATTGGTCGGTGACCGGATCCAGGAAGTATCCGTTGTCGGTGATCGTCAGGCTGACTATTCGGGTTTGCGGATCTGCCAGCGCCGCGCGCACGGCCGCGCCGTCGTGCGGCGCGAAATGAACCGACCCGATCGAACCCACCACGCGGGCGGTCTGGCCGTCGTGGCCGCGCTGAACCACTGTGTAAAGCCCGTCCTGTGCCGACAGCAGGTCTTTGGCCCCCGGCGAGTGGAGGCTCACACCGGTAACGCCCCAACGGTGCGAAATCCCCGAGCGGGCAAGGTCGTCGAAGTACACGGCTTGATGGGCGCGATGAAAGTTGCCCGCGCCGATGTGAACGACACCGCGCTGCAGGGCCGACCTCTCGTATGTGGGTACCGCGATTCGCTGGGAGTGCAGTCGCAGGGTGGCATTGCTGAGGGGGACGCCGCTTGCTGGACGTCTGGGCGTTGTGCGCATCGCTATCCCGTGCCCGTGGTGCCCGCGGGTCTAACGTCTTCGTAACCGATGTCACAGAAATTTACGTTTGAGACATAATCCGTGGTGGGTAACGATGATCACTGGTCAGACGCGTAAGTTGACAACATGGCACCGCGGGTGAAACTCACCAACGCCGACAAGGTGCTCTACCCCGCCACCGGGACGACCAAGCGGGACGTCTTCGACTATTACACCCGGATCGCCGAGGTGATGATCCCGCATATCGCGGGGCGCCCGGCCACCCGCAAGCGCTGGCCGAATGGCGTTGAGGAGTCATCGTTTTTCGAAAAGCAGCTGGCTTCCTCTGCGCCGGAATGGTTGCCCCGCGCCAGCGTCAAGCACCGTTCGGGAACTACGACGTACCCGATCATCGACAGCCCCGACGGGCTGGCCTGGATCGCGCAACAGGCCGCGCTGGAAGTGCACGTGCCGCAATGGCGGTTCGTCGCCGAGTGGACGCGAAGCAAGGCCGAAGAGCTCAAGCCCGGCCCGGCGACCCGACTGGTGTTCGATCTCGATCCCGGTGAAGGCGTGACCATGGCCCAGCTGGCAGACGTGGCCCACGCCGTTCGCGACCTCATCGACGGCATCGGGCTGACCCTGTTCCCGCTCACCAGCGGCAGCAAAGGCCTGCACCTCTACGCCCCGCTGGCGGAACCGGTGAGCAGCAAGGGCGCGACCGTGTTGGCGAAACGTGTTGCCCAGCAATTGGAAAAGTCGATGCCCAAGCTGGTCACCTCGACCATGACGCGAAGCCTGCGCGCGGGCAAGGTGTTCCTCGACTGGAGCCAGAACAACGGCGCCAAAACCACGATCGCGCCGTATTCGCTGCGCGGACGCGAACACCCGACGGTCGCGGCCCCGCGCACGTGGGAGGAGATCGACGACCCTGCGACGCTGCGGCAGTTGCGCTACGACGAGGTGCTGGACCGGGTCGCCCGCGAGGGCGATCTGCTGGCGGCGCTGGACAACGACGTCGCCGTCGCGGACCGGTTGACCAGGTACCGCAGCATGCGGGACGCGTCGAAGACCCCGGAGCCGGTTCCGCGGACGAAACCTCGTACCGGCCACGGCAATTCATTCGTCATCCAGGAGCACCACGCCCGCCGGCTGCATTACGACTTCCGGCTGGAGAAAGACGGCGTGCTGGTGTCGTGGGCGGTGCCGAAGAACCTCCCCGAAACCACATCGGTGAACCATCTGGCGGTACACACCGAGGACCATCCGCTGGAATACGCCACGTTCGAGGGCAACATCCCCAGGGGGGAGTACGGCGCCGGGAAGGTGCTCATCTGGGACGCCGGAACGTATGAGGCGGAGAAATTTCACGACGACGAGGTGATCGTGAATCTGCACGGCAACAAGGTCACCGGGCGCTACGCGCTGATCCAAACCAACGGCGACCAGTGGCTGGCGCACCGCATGAAGGACCAGAAGACCTTCGACTTCGACGGGATCGCGCCGATGCTCGCCACCCACGGTTCGATCGCGGCGTGCAAGGCGAGCCAGTGGGCGTTCGAAGGCAAATGGGACGGCTACCGACTGCTCGTCGAAATCGACCACGGCGGCCTGCGGGTGCGGTCCCGCCGCGGTCGCGAGGTCACCAACGAATACCCCCAATTGCGTTCGTTGGCAACCGATCTGGCCGATCATCACGTAGTGCTCGACGGGGAGGCCGTCGTCCTGGACGCCGCCGGGGTGCCCAGCTTCCACGCGATGCAGAACCGGGGGCGCGGCAGCCGCGTGCAATTCTGGGCGTTCGACCTGCTCTACCTCGACGGTCGCTCGCTGCTGCGGGCGCGCTACCAAGATCGTCGAAAGCTGTTGGAAACACTCGCCGGCGGCAGCGAGCTCATCGTGCCCGAGTTGCTGCCCGGCGACGGGAAACAGGCGCTGGAGCACTCCGGCAAGCATGGCTGGGAGGGCGTGGTCGCCAAGAGGCGGGACTCCACCTACCAACCGGGCCGACGCTCGGCGTCCTGGATCAAGGACAAACATTGGAACACCCAGGAAGTGGTCATCGGCGGCTGGAAGGCCGGCGAGGGCGGCCGCAGCAGCGGCATCGGCTCCCTGTTGATGGGCATCCCCACCGACGGCGGCCTGCACTTCGCCGGGCGGGTCGGTACCGGGTTCACCGAACGTGGCCTGGCGAGCCTGAAGAAGACGCTGGCTCCCCTGCACACCGAGCAATCCCCGTTCAACCCACCGCTTCCCCGCAGCGAGTCCAGGGGTGTGACGTTCGTCGAGCCGGTGCTGGTGGGAGAAGTGCGCTACAGCGAGTGGACGCCGGATGACCGCCTACGCCAATCGAGTTGGCGAGGCCTACGGCCGGACAAGGAACCGAGTGAGGTGGTGCGGGAATGAAATGGGTGACCTACCTCGACGCCGGTGGCGAACGCACCGGGGTGCTCGCCGACGAAGATATCTACGCGATGCCCGCCGGCGTGACCCTTCTCGACCTGATCGGCCGTGGCGCGGAAGGCTTGCGCGCCGCCGGCGAAGAGGCGTTGCGTGCCCCCGCGGCGACCGTGCGGCTGGACGCGGTGCGGCTCTTGGCGCCGATCCCGCGCCCGCCGTCCATCCGCGACTCGCTGTGCTTTCTGGATCACATGCGCAACTGCCAGGCCGCGCTCGGTGCCGGGCGCACCCTCGCCGACACCTGGTATCGCATACCCGCGTTCTACTTCGCCTGTCCGGCAACGGTCTTGGGTCCATACGACGACGCTTCCGCCGCCCCCGGAAGCGCTTGGCAGGACTTCGAATTGGAGATCGCCGCGATCATCGGAACCGGTGGACGCGACCTGACCGTCGACCAAGCCGAGCGGGCCATCATCGGCTACACCATCTTCAACGACTGGTCGGCACGCGACCTGCAACAGCTGGAAAGCCAACTCGGGATCGGGCAGGGCAAGGGCAAGGACAGCGGCGTCACGCTGGGCCCCTACCTGGTGACACCCGACGAGCTCGCGCCGTACGGCCGCGCCGGCCGACTGGACCTGCGGGTGACCGCCCTGGTCAACGACGCCGTGATCGGTTCGGGGTCGACCGCTCAAATGGATTGGAGCTTCGGCGAAGTCATCTCCTACGCCTCGCGCGGCGTGACCCTCGCCCCCGGCGACGTCATCGGCTCAGGCACCGTCCCGACGTGCACGCTCGTCGAGCACCTGAACCCAGCGGCGCCGGGCTCATTCCCCGGCTGGCTGCACGACGGCGACGTGGTCACGCTCCGGGTGCAGGGACTCGGGGAGACCCGGCAGACGGTGCGCGCCAGCGCCGCGCCCCACCCGTTGGCGGCCCGACCCAATCCGGACGCCGCGCCCGCGGCGCCGCGGGTGAACCGGGCACCCGCGAAGGTGCCCTATACCCGCGGCCTGCACCAGGTCGCCGATCGGGTATGGGCGTGGACGCTGCCCGACGGAGGCTACGGGTGGAGCAACGCCGGACTGGTCGCCGGCGACGGCGCGTCGCTGCTCGTGGACACGCTCTTCGATCTGGCGCTGACCCGGGAAATGCTTGCGGCGATGCGGGATATCACCTCGGCGGCGCCCATCACCGACGCGCTGATCACCCACTCCAACGGGGACCACACCCACGGCAACCAGCTGCTCGGCGCCTCGGTGCGGATCATCGCCGCGCGGGGGACCGCCGAGGAGATCGCGCACGGCATGGCGCCCGAGATGCTGGCGATGGCGCAGACCGCGAACCTCGGTCCCGTCGCGACCCCCTACACGCGAGACCGCTTCGGACACTTCGACTTCAGCGGCATCACTGTGCGCAACGCCGACCAGACGTTCGACCGCGAAATGACGATCGAGGTCGGTGGGCGGCGCATCGACCTGTTGAACCTCGGCCCCGCGCACACCGCCGCCGATTCGGTGGTGCACGTGCCCGACGCGGGCGTGCTCTTCGGCGGCGATCTGCTGTTCATCGGCTGCACCCCGATCGTGTGGGCCGGCCCGATCTCGAACTGGATCGCCGCGTGCGACACGATGATCGCGCTCGACGCGGCGACGGTCGTGCCCGGACACGGCCCCGTCAGCGATCCCGACGGAATCCGTGCGGTGCGTGGATATCTCGCCCATGTCTCCGAACAAGCTGAGGCCGCATACCGCCGCGGGCAGTCGTGGTCCGAGGCCGCCGATACCATCGATCTCGGTGAGTACGCCTCCTGGCTGGATGCCGAGCGCGTCGTCGTCAACGTCTATCAGCGGTACCGCGAACTCGACCCGCAGACCCCGCAGCTGGAGGTCATGGCCCTGCTGGTGATGCAGGCCGAATGGCTGGCCAAGCGGGGCTAAAGCCGCACGGCCCGCACGAATTTGATCGTGGTCGCCGGCACCTGGTCTGCGGCCTGCCCCAGGTCCGGCAGCCCGGCCGCGGAGAACAGATCGGTGAGCCGCGATTCGGTGGTCTCCCAACCGTTCTCATGCAGATGCGCGGCGACATCGGTGTGCTCGCCCGGATACGTCAAGGTGCTCAGGTCCATTTCGAGTCCGTGCCGTCGCCAGCCCTCGGTCATCCGCCGCGCTTGTTCCTCGGCCGCCGGGGACGTGCCGGTCACGGTGCCGTAATCCGCGGCGAACCGGCTGCCCTCGGCGGACAGCGGGATGATGGAGTCCAGCAGCCGGATCTCGGCGTCCGGCGGGAGCCACCCGATCAGCACGCCCTCGGCGAGCCATGCCGTGGGATGGGCCGGATCGAAGCCCTGCTCCTGCAGCGCGGCCGGCCAATCGTCGCGCAGGTCGATCCCGACGTCGCGAAGCTTGGCGGTCGGCGCCGCCCCGATCTCCGACATCGTCGCCGCCTTGAACGCGATCACCTCGGGCTGATCGATTTCGTACACCGTCGTCCCGATCGGCCAGCGCAGCCGGTAGGCGCGCGCGTCGAGCCCTGACGCCAGGATCACCACCTGGAGCAGCCCGGCCTGCCCCGCCGCGGCGAAATAGTCGTCGAAATACCGGGCGCGGGCGGCGAACGTGTCGACCATCCGGTGAAAGCCGACGCTCTGCTCGAGCTCATCGGGATCGAGCTCGCCGCTGGCGAGCCGGGTGAACACCTCCAATCCCACGGCACGCACCAGCGGCTCGGCGAAGTCGTCCGTGATGACCGGCTGCGGACGCTTGCTTGCGGCGGCCCGGGCGGCGGCGACCATGGTGGCCGTCGCTCCCACGCTGTTGGCCAGGTCCCAGCTGTCACCCTCGGTTCGTGCCATGGCTTCTCCTTCAGTTGTGGCGGCCAAACCACGGTATGCCCCGCCGGTGAACACTGGCGTCGCCTACGGTTCCCCCTATGCCCGCAGTGGAATTCGAAACCCTCGAAGACGACATCGCCCGTATCACGCTGAACCGCCCCGAGCGCCTCAACGCCATCGACGGATCGCTGATCGACGGCGTGCACCACGCCCTTGACCAGCTCGGTGGCGGCGAGTTCAGGGCCGCGATCCTGACCGGCGCCGGACGCGGATTCTGCGCCGGGGCGGATCTGAGCGGCACCGGTGAACCGTGGACCAAGCCCAAACCGACGACCCCGCCCTTCAAGGTCAACTACGACTCCCAGGTTCGCCTGGCCGACCTGTTCACCCGGATCTACGAGCTGCCCATTCCGGTGATTGCCGCCGTCAACGGCGTGGCGGTCGGGGGAGGGTTGGCGTTCACGCTGGTGTCCGACGTCCGGGTCGCGTCCGAGCACGCCCGGTTCGGGTCCGCGTTCATCAAGGCGGGCTTCTCGTCGATGGACATGGGCACCAGTTACCTGCTGCCGAAAATCGTCGGCGCAGGCGTGGCGCGCGAACTGATGCTCTCCGGCCGCATCATCGACGCGGCCGAGGCCTACCGCATCCATCTGGTGCACGAGGTGGTGGCCCCCGACGACCTGATGCCGGCCGCGCTGCGGGTGGCCCGCTCGATCACGGAGAACAACGCCTACGGCGTGTGGCAAACCAAGATCGGCCTCAACGCGGCGCTGGACGCGCCCAGCCTGCGGCACGCCATCGAGATCGAGAACCGCACCCAGATCCTCAGCGGCTTCACCAACAACCCCGTCGAGGCGGCCACCGCCCACATGGAGAAGCGGGCGCCGAAGTGGGATCCGCTGTGAGGGCTAGACCTTCGCGATGACGTTTTCGGCGAACATCTCGAGGTTGCGGATCTTGTTCTCCAGCGGCTCGGTGTCCTTGCCCTTGATGTAGGGGATGCGAAAGCCGACGATGGCGTCGGTGACGCCTTTGTCCTCGAGGCGTTTGATCCCGTCGACGGTGTAGGCGTCGGCCGAGATGACGTGAATCTGGAACGGCCCCGTCTTACCCGCCTCTTCGCGATACCGCTTGAGCTTGGCGATGAGCCCGTCGAGTTCCTCCGGGTCACCGCCCCCGTGCATCCAGCCGTCCAGGCGGGCCGCGCGGCGCAGGGCCGCGTCGGCGTGCCCGCCGATCAGGATCGGGATCGGCTGGGTGGGAGCCGGCGTCATCTTCGTCTTCGGGATGTCATAGAACTCGCCGTGGAACTCGAAGTAGTCGCCGGTGGTCAGGCCCTGGATGATCTCGATGCATTCGTCCATGCGCTTGCCGCGTTTGGCGAATGGGACGCCCAGCAGTTCGTAGTCCTCCGGCCATGGGCTGGTGCCGACACCGAAGCCCACCCGGTTGTTGGTCAGCGCGGCCAGCGAACCGATCTGCTTGGCCACCAGCGCAGGCGGCCGGATGGGCAGCTTGAGCACGAAGAAGTTGAAGTGCAGCTTCGTCGTCACCGCACCCAACGCCGCTGTCAGCACGAAGGTTTCGATGAACTCCTTGCCGTCCAGGAACTCGCGATCGCCGTCGGGGGTGTACGGGTACTTCGAATCCGACTCGAAGGGGTAGGCAATGCTGTCAGCGATCGTCATCGCGTGGTACCCGGCCGCCTCGGCCGCCTGGGCCAGCGGGATGTAGTACCTGTGGTCGGTCATCGCCTCCGCGTAGGTGAACCGCACGTCATCTGCCTTCCTGGAAACCGGTCGTCACACGAGATTAGAACGTGTTCTAGTTCTACCCGCGGCCGGGTTCCCAGCACAATAAGGCGTCAGAGCTGGTTTTCGGGGCCGATGACCGCCCAGACCGTCTTGCCGCTTGCGGTGGGCGTGCTGCCCCACGCGCGTGACAGCGCTTCGACGATCGCCAGGCCGGAGACGTCGATCCCGGTCGTCGGCGACGGCAGCCGAACGGCCGGGGCATGGCTGCTGTCGGACACTGCGATGGTCGCCGTCGGCCCGTGGCTCTCGAGCCGCATCACGGGAACGCTCGGGGTGTGTTCGAGGACGTTCTCGACGAACACGTTGACCACCACCAGGGCGACCGGAATGAGCGTGGATTGGGACCAGGTGGTGAGCCATTCGCGGACCAGGCGGCGCGACTCGCGCAGGCTGGTCAGGTCGGCGGGCAGCTGAGCGTCGGCGCGACGCACGGCGCGCCGGCTCTGCTGGCCGAGCGCCTTCAGCGCCGCCTTTTCGGTCGAGTACACCGGCATGAAGTAGGCGACGCCGCTGCGGGAGATGGCCTCGCGCGTTCCGCGGTGCGCGCAGACCAACACGATCGGAACATCCGGATTGCTGCGGACCTGCCAGTGCGCGCCGATGAAGGTGGACCACGCCAATTCGGCGAGCACCTTGAGCGCGGAGATGTTGACGATGACGGCAGCCGGCTCATCCAGCGTGGCCTGCAGGATGTGTTCGCGGAGCGTCGCGGAGTTGGTGGCGTCGAGGACACCGTCCACGGTCAGGACGGTCGCCGACTGATCGGTCCGCGTCGCGACGGCCAGCGAGCTGGGGGACTCAGCTACCGAGCTCACCACAGCAACCCCTTTCCCTGCGGGGGCCTCTGGTGTCGAGGCGCCCGGACGCCCGGCTGCGTCGCGTCGTCCGGTTCCATCCCTGCTCCTCGAATCACACCCGGGCCAACTGCTTGAGTATCCGCCCTCAGCGGCAAAAGTCTAATTGGGGGCAAGCGCGCCGGACGCCACCGGAAAGCGCAGCCCACGGGCGTGACATTGAAAACGCGCGCGGCGGGGAGCGCGGTGTGAGTGAGGCGCGTGCCCGTCCCCACCCGTGCGAGGCCCCTGCCTCTACCGCGCCGAACACATTGTTCGTTTTCGCTGCGCAGCACGCGCATCCCCCGGGACTACCACCTTCTGCGTTCCGCCAAACGCAATGACGAGGCCGGAGAAACCGTGGGTCGGGCGGGAAAGGTGGGTGGGTCAGCGCGACGCGTACGGCGGGGCGCCAACCCCGGCGACCGAGTGCGTGCCCCACGGCGTCCGTTCCACGATGCGGGCGGCGGCGCTGCGCCGGCCCACGGTCAACGTCGCGGTCCGTGCTTGCCCGAGCGCCTCGTCGGGCAGCGGCTGCGACGGCGATGCGGACACCGTCCCCTGCCAGTGGTAGCGGCCGTCGATCGGGTCGAGGTGTCCGGTGAGCCGGACCCGGACCGGATGGCGGACGCCGGCGATCTCCAGCGTCGCGGCGCCGTCATAGGTGTCGTCGCGCTCCGGTGCGCCGGCCGACAGGTCGAAGGCGGAGGCGACCGGCGGGGCCTGGTCGGGCGACAGCTGTGCGCGCTCGTTGAACACCCGCAGGCTGCTGGCGCGCACTTCTATGCGGCTGCTGGACGTGCGCTCCATCAGGCGCAGGCACTCGGCGATGTAGCGCGCCTGCGCGCCGGTGTCGGGCCCGGTGATGAAGAAGTAGTTGGGAAAGCCGCGAACCGCCACACCGTAGAACGGCTCCATCCCGTCGTGCCAGGCCTGCCGGATGGTCAGACCGCCGGCGCCGACGAACGCTTGATCGGCCGACTCCTCGGGAATGGAGAATCCGGTGCCGTAGATGATGGCGTCGACGTGATGGTCGGCGCCGTCGCGGGTGCGGATGCCCGACTCGGTGACCGCCGCTATCGGCGACCTTGCGACCGAAGGGCGATGGGCGTCGGCCGGCCGGAGTGGGTGCCGCAGCCGGCGTTTGGCGCGGGTGGACCACAGCGGTACCTCGGTGACGACCCTGCGCGGCGAGTGGGCGAAGACGGTGACCGACGCGGCCGCCCGGGTCAGCCGGCCGATCTGGTGGCCGGCGCTCGCGTCCGTGCCGACGATGGCGATGCGCTTGCCGTACGGATCGAACTCGGGTGCCCACGTCGCCGCGTGAAATGACTGTCCCGGGAAGGCGTCGCGGCCCGCGATGTCCGGCAGCCAGGGGACGAACGGCGGCTCGGCGGTGATGACGGCCCGCGCCCGCGCGGCCTCGCCGTCGGCCGTCGTCAACAGCCAGGTGTCTGTCGCGTCGTCGAACACCGACTGGACCCGCGCGACGTGCTCGTCGAGGACGACGAAGTCTGTGACGCCCGCGGCCGCCAACGCAGTGGGAGCGTCGGCGCGCGGGCCGAGGACGGCTACAAGGTGGCGGGAGTCAGCGAGGCCGCCCGGCCGCGTCACAGAAACCTGCTGCGCTTCCAGCCGCGGCGCGCGATCGGGCCGAGCAGGCCCACCTCGCTCAGGAACCCCGCCAGCGGGGCGAATCCGGCCACCTGCATCTCGCGGCGGTGCGGGCTGGTGCGCGCGATGTGTCGCGCCCGCCTCGGGTCCAGACCCGTGCGCGCGTACGGGATCGGATTGCTGAACAGGTAGTTGAAGAAATAGCCGCCCAGCCCGTTGATGTTGGCCATGAACCAGCGGTTGATCCGGGGCATTTCGGCCACGCGTTTACGGGCGCCGTCGCGGGCGAACTGGATGTGGCGCGCCTCCTCGGTGACGTGAATCCGCATGAGGCGCTGGATGATTGGCTGCAGCTCCGGGTCGTCCATCATCTGCCGCTGCAGCGAATCGAAGATTTCTTCACCGATCAGCGCGGCCACCCACAGCATCGAGCCGCGCTGAAACGCCAGCGGAAGCGCGTTGATGATCATCCGGTGAAACAGCCGCGGCCGCACCGGCTTTGCGCCGATACGCTCGATGGCCTTGCCGAACATGACCATGTGGCGGGTCTCGTCGCCCAACTCGGTCAGCTTGTAGTGGGTCGACTTGCTGGTGGGGTCCTCGTGCAGGATCGTTCGCAGCAGCGACTGATTGAGCATGTTCTCGAACCAGATCCCGGCCGACAGCGTGTTGACCAACTCCTGGCGCGAGAGCTCGATTTGTTGCTCGCGGGTCATCTCGTCCCACATCGGCGTGCCGTACAGCGACACCAGGCGCGGCGGCAGGTAGAACTTGTCCGGATCCAGCGGGGCGTCCCAGTCGATGTCAACGACCGGCTCGTAGGACTTTTTGACCGAGCCCCTCAGCAGGCGCTCCGAAAACTCTTCACGACTCGGCCCGCCTGGCTTCACCGCAGTTGTCATGCGCTGGCGTCCCTTCATTGGGTGCTTCAGACGGTACCCATGGTACTGGGTACTTTTGGCCCCGACTAGGCCCTTCAGGTTTCGATTCGGCAGTCTGATGCAAGAGACGAGGAGGGTTTCTTGGGCCGGCATATCCACGTCATCGGCATCGGCGCCGGCGACCCCGACTACGTGACCGTCCAGGCGATCGAGGCGCTCAACGACACCCAGGTGTTCTTCGCGATGGACAAGGGCGAGGCGAAAAGCGACCTGGTGGCGCTGCGACGGGAGATCTGCTCCCGGTTCATCCGCGGGCCCGGCTACCGCTTCGTCGAGCTGCCCGACCCCAAACGCGCGGCCGGCTCCGACTATCGCGAGGCCGTCTCGGACTGGCACGCCGCGCGGGCGCGGGTCTGGGCCGACGCGATCGCCGCCGAGCTGGGACCCGACGGTGTCGGCGCCTTCCTGGCCTGGGGGGACCCGTCGCTCTACGACAGCACCCTGCGCATCCTGGAGGCGGTGGCCACCGAGCTCGAGTTCACCTTCGATGTGATTCCGGGCATCACCGCGGTGCAGGCGCTGACCGCCCGGCATCGCATCCCACTCAACGAGGTCGGGGAACCGGTGCTCATCACCACCGGTCGGCAGCTGCGCGCGCACGGGTTGACCGGATCGGCGGTCGTCATGCTCGACGCCGAATGCTCCTTCCAGGCGTGCCCGCCCGACACCCGCATCTGGTGGGGCGCCTATCTGGGCACCGCCGACGAGCTGCTGGCGGCCGGCACCGTCGGCGAGGTCGCGGCGCGGATCGTGTCGCTGCGCGCCGACGCCCGCGCGCGGCACGGCTGGATCATGGACACCTATTTACTCAGACCGGCAGACTGAAGGGCGTGCCGGAACTGCCCGAGGTCGAAGCCCTGGCCGACCATCTGCGCCGCCATGCCGTCGGCCTGACGATCGGCCGCGTCGATGTCGGCGCGCTCTCCGTGCTGAAAACGTTCGATCCGCCGCTGGGCGCGCTGCACGGCCAAGCCGTGACCGGGGCCCACCGCTGGGGCAAGTACCTGGGGCTGCAGGCGGGAGAGCTGTCCTTGATCACCCACCTGTCGCGGGCGGGGTGGTTGCGGTGGTCGGACAAGCTGGCCGCGGCGCCGCTGCGGCCGGGCAAGGGCCCGATCGCCTTGCGCGTGCACCTCGGCACGCCCGGCGATGCGCCCGGCTTCGACCTCACCGAGGCCGGCACCCAGAAGCGTCTGGCCGTGTGGCTCGTCGGTGATCCGCAGTCCGTCCCCGGCATCGCCGCCCTCGGACCCGACGCGCTGGAGCTGACCGTCGACGATCTCGCCGGCCTGTTGGCCGGCAACACCGGCCGGATCAAGACGGTCATCACCGACCAGAAGGTGATCGCCGGCATCGGCAACGCCTACAGCGACGAAATCCTGCACGTTGCCAAGATTTCCCCGTTCGCCACCGCCGGCAAGCTGACCGATGAGCAGCTCACCGCCCTGCACGACGCGATGGTGTCGGTCCTGCGCGATGCGGTGAGCCGCTCCGTAGGCCAGGGCGCGGCCACGCTCAAGGGGGAGAAGCGCTCCGGACTGCGGGTGCACGCCCGCACCGGCCTGCCCTGCCCGGTGTGCGGGGACACCGTGCGCGAAGTCTCCTTCGCGGACAAGTCTTTTCAATACTGTCCGACGTGCCAGACCGGCGGCAAGGTGCTGGCCGACCGGCGGATGTCGCGGCTGCTCAAGTAGGCGGCGACCCGCGACTTGACACCTGTCGATATGCTGCCCGGATGACTCGTCAGAAGATCCTCATCACGGGTGCCAGCTCCGGCCTGGGCGCCGGCATGGCGCGGGCGTTCGCCGCGAAGGGCCGCGACCTGGCGCTGTGCGCCCGGCGCACCGACCGGCTCGACGAGCTGAAAGCCGAACTTTCCCAACAGTATCCGGGCATCAAGATCGCCGTGGCGGCGCTGGACGTCAATGACCACGAGCAGGTGCCGAAGGTCTTCGGTGAACTCAGCGACGAGCTCGGCGGCGTCGATCGTGTCATCGTCAACGCGGGCATCGGCAAGGGCGCGAAACTCGGCTCGGGCAAGCTGTGGGCCAACAAGGCGACCCTCGAGACCAACCTGGTTGCCGCGCTGGTGCAGATCGAGACCGCGCTGGAGATGTTCAACAAGGCCGGTTCGGGACATCTGGTTCTCATCTCGTCGGTGCTCGGCAACAAGGGCGTGCCGGGCGTCAAGGCCGCCTACGCGGCGAGCAAGGCCGGCTTGAGCTCGCTGGGGGAATCCCTGCGCGCCGAATACGCCAAGGGCCCCATCAAGGTTTCGGTCATCGAGCCCGGCTACATCGAGTCGGAGATGACGGCCAAGTCGAACAGCACGATGTTGATGGTGGACAACGAGACTGGCGTGAACGCTCTCGTCACCGCCATGGAGCGCGAGCCCGGCCGGGCGGCGGTGCCGTGGTGGCCGTGGGCGCCGCTGGTGCAGGTGATGCGGGTGCTGCCGCCCCCGCTCACCAAGTGGTTCGCCTGAATCAGTGCGGCACCGGCGTGTAATGCTCTGCGTCGCTCGTGAATTCGGGCTTGCCGTAGGTTGCCAGCCGTAGCTTGAGGAGCCCGATCACGTACGCGTCGGTGATGTCCCTGAGCACGGGGACGCGGCTGGCGTGGCTCACTGCGGTAAAACGTCCGATGATGAAGGGCGCGGTGAGGGCGACGCGCACGAGGTCCGTCGGCCCCATCGAGACACCCATCGCCTCGGCGACCTCACGATTCCCGTTGCAGAAGGTGCGAACGAAAGTGAGCTTGCTGAAACTCTTTTCGACCGCCTCCGCGCAACGGTCGAACAGCGTGGTGTCGGGGCGCAAGTAGGCCGCCATCGTGCCGCGGACGAGTTCTTGGCAGATGCTGTCGAACCCGTCGCGCAGCAGTGCCGAGCGCGCGTGCATCACGTGGACGATGTCGGCCGGTTCAGAGGGCAGCAGTTCTTCCGGTAGGCCGAGCAAAAAGCAGCGGTACCTGGCGAATTCGACGACCGCGCGCTCCTCGGGGGTGAACTCCGTCCGGCCCTGTTGGCGCGCCTTACGGGCCAGCAGGTACTGGCCGATCATGCCGGCCGGCATCTGGTCGACCTGCGGCACGGGCATGCCGTATACGGCGGCATCCCACTTGTCGGATTTCTTCAGGGCGTTGTAGCGGACCATGGAGTGCATCAGCCGGACCATGGCGGCCGCCTCGAAACCGGGGCCGAATCGATCCAGCGCACCGGGGAGGGTGGTGACGGCGAAGAAACTGGCGGTCTCGTTCACCCGGCGCGCGGCCCGCTTACCCGAGAGTGCGCCGGTGAGGGCCATCGGCAGCGCGGCGTAGGTGTTGGTGAAGGTCGCGATGAAGGCCCCGCGCGTGATGAAGGGTGCCAGCAGCGCTGCGGGAATCCGCTCGTGGCGGGCGCCCTCCCGGACCAGATCGAAGTCGATCCACTCCGGGGTCGCCTCCATGGCGGCGATGAACGAAACCAGTTCGGGGGGCGCGTCGGGCACCGACTCGATTCCCTCTCGGCAGGCCGTCTTGAGCATGTCGATCAGCTGGGCGACGCTGCGCGAAGTCATCAGTGCCGCATAGGGATCGGCGACGACGTCGCCGAGCAGGGTCGCCGTGCTCATCAACTCGACCACGCGGTCGTCTTGCAGAATCGGTGCGCGGTCGGCGATCCAGGCGGGCAGGGCCGAGTCGACGTTCGGTTCCGTGGCCAGACGGTCCGGCCGCCGGTCGAAGTCGAAGTCTCCATACAGGTCGGGCTGCAAATCGCGCTGGCTGCGCACTCGCGCGGCGAGCTCGGGGTAGTACGTGACCATCGCTGCCTCCGATTAACTAACAGTTCGTGAGCAATACTCACAAGTTGTTAGTTATGCTGTCAAGCATGAGTGCGGGCAGCCCGAAGCGGCGCATGACCGGCGAGGGCCGGCGCGAGCAGATCCTCGACGTCACTCACGCGATCGTCGACGCCGAGGGTTTCCACGCGGCCACGCCCAACCGCATCGCCGGGGCCGCCGGCATCAATCGGTCGTTGATCTATCAGCTGTTCGGCGACCCGGCGGGACTCTTCGTCGCACTGATCGACCGTGAGGCGGCGCGGGCCGGCGCCCAATTCGCCGAGGCGGTCTCGGGGTTGGATGCCGTCGCCGGGGACCAGTCGCTGGTCGTCGCGTTCGACGGGGTGCTGGCCGCGGTCGACGCCCATCCGGCGACGTGGCGGCTGTTCCTGTTTCCGCCGCAGGGCGCTCCGCCGGAGTTGTATACGCGGCTGGCGCAATCGCAGGCCGTCGTGCTGGAGTTCTTCGTCACCGAATTGCTGCGCATCAATCCTCACGTGCACGACCCGGAGTACACCGCGCGGATCCTGCACGCGGCCGGACGCGAACTGCTGCAGTTGCACCTGAGCGAGCCGCAGACCGCGACGGTGGAACGTTTGCGTACCTTTGTACGGCGATTGGGCTCCGACGTCATGAGCCGCACGGGCTGACTAGCTGGTGCGCCCGCGTTCGGTCCGGTAGCGGCGCACCAGCGCGTCGGTCGAGCTGTCGGACTGGCGCTCCGGCGAGCCGTCCGACGTGATCACCGGCAGCAGCGCCTTGGCCTGGGTCTTGCCCAGCTCCACCCCCCACTGGTCGAACGAGTCGATGCCCCAGACGACGCCCTCGGTGAAGACCTGATGCTCGTAGAGGGCGATCAGCTGGCCCAGCACCGACGGCGTGAGCCGGTCGGCCAGGATCGAGGTCGACGGCCGGTTGCCGGGCATCACCTTGTGCGGCACGATGTCGGCCGGCGTGCCTTCGGCGGCGATCTCCTCGGCCGTCTTTCCGAACGCGAGCACCTGGGTCTGGGCGAAGAAGTTGCTCATCAACAGGTCGTGCATGCTTCCGGTGCCCTCGACCGTGGGCAGGTCGTCGAGGGGCTGGCTGAAGCCGATGAAGTCGGCCGGCACCAGCCGGGTGCCCTGGTGCAGCAACTGGTAGAAGGCGTGCTGGCCGTTGGTTCCCGGTTCGCCCCAGAAGATTTCGCCGGTATCGGTGGTGACCGGGGTGCCGTCCGCGCGCGTCGACTTGCCGTTGGATTCCATGGTCAGCTGTTGCAGATAGGCGGCGAAGCGGGACAGATCGTTGGAATACGGCAGCACCGCGCGCGACTGAGCTCCCATGAAGTTGGAGTACCACAGCCCGATCAGTCCCAGCAGCGCCGGCGCGTTGGACTCCAGCGGGGCGGTCTTGAAATGCCGGTCCACGATGTGGAATCCGGACAGGAAATCGGCGAACGCCTCCTTGCCGATCGCCGCCATCACCGACAGGCCGATCGCCGAGTCGACCGAGTACCGTCCGCCGACCCAATCCCAGAAGCCGAACATGTTGTCGGTGTTGATGCCGAAGTCGTCGACCAGGCGTTTGTTGGTGGAGACCGCCACGAAATGCTTGGACACCGCGGCGTCGCCGAGCGCGTCGGTCAGCCAGCGGCGCGCGGCGGTCGCGTTGGTGAGGGTCTCCAGCGTCGAGAACGTTTTCGATGCGACGATGAAAAGCGTTGTGGCAGGGTCTAAGTCGGCCAGGGTGGCGATGAGGTCGGCGGGGTCGACGTTGGAGACGAAGCGGGCCGAAATACCTGCGTCGGCGTAATGACGCAGCGCCTGATACACCATCACCGGGCCCAGGTCCGACCCACCGATGCCGATGTTGACCACGGTGCTGATTCTTTGTCCGGTGGCCCCGGTCCATTCACCGCTGCGTAACCGGTCGGTGAAGTCACCCATCCGGTCCAGCACGGCGTGCACGTCCTCGACGACGTTGTGGCCGTCGACGATCAGCTCGGCGTCGCGGGGCAGCCGCAGCGCGGTGTGCAAGACCGCCCGGTCCTCCGAGACGTTGATGTGCACGCCCGCGAACATCTGGTCACGACGCTCCTCGAGGTTAGCGGCGCGCGCCAAATCGATGAGCAGCCGCAGCGTTTCTCGGGTGATGCGGTGTTTGCTGTAGTCGATGTAGAGGTCACCGACCGAGACGGTGAGTTCGCAGCCTCGGTCGGGATCCTCGTCGAAGAACTGGCGCAGATGCGTCGCGCCGATCTGTTCGTGATGCCTGCGCAGGGCGTCCCACGCTGGGGTGGCGGTGATGTCGGGGAGGCTTTGCGCGGAGGTCATACTCCGACCCTAGTGACGGTCGCAAGCGCGGTGTAGCCGGGCGCGGCGGGCCGTCACCGTGGGTTTGGTGACGGTCGCAAGCGCGGTGTAGCCGGGCGCGGCGGGCCGTCACCGTGGGTTTGGTGACGGTCGCAAGCGCGGTGTAGCCGGGCGCGGCGGGCCGTCACCGTGGGTTTGGTGACGGTCGCAAGCGCGGTGTAGCCGGGCGCGGCGGGCCGTCACCGTGGCGCAACGCGAGCGACCCAGCCAGGCGTGACTGGCGACCTCAGTGACCCAGCCGGCCCCTGCCCAACCGCAGCAGCAGGATCGCGAGGTCCTTGCCGTCGGGACCGAGCTCGCTGTAGCGCTCGATGACCTTCATCTCGCGGCTGTGCACCAGCCGCGTGCCGCCGGATGCCATCCGGACCTTGCCGATCGCCTGGGACACCTCGGTGCGCCGCTTCACCGCGGCCAGGATCTCGGCGTCCAACCGGTCGATCTCGTGGCGCAAGTCGTCGATGCTCAACTCTTCGGCGTCGGTCGTCTGTGGGGGTTCCACCGTCTCAACCTTCATCTCTGCTAACTCCGCGTTCTCGGGATGTGGGGGTTGTGGTCTCATCCTGTTTCGGGCCTCACAAAAGAGAAGAGCCCCGGTCTTGAGGAAGCGGACCACGGGGCTCTGACGAAAGCAGCTAGACCACGGGGACCGCGAACCGGTACCCGTAGAAAAATCGGCGGCAGTTCGGGGTGAAGGACTGCCGACGGCACTGCGCGTTGAGCACCAAACGAGTGTGCCACTAAAATCGGTTCCCGCGCAAAAACGTCGGCGTGAACTGGCCATTACGCGCCGAGTGGCCGAGCCGGACGCGGTTGAGCCGGCGCACCGGGACATGGTTGCTTACCGGTGTGGATTGCATTAACGCCGGGGGAAATTGAGCGCCGACGGCGTATTTGGCGGCATTGGCCCGGCGCAAATCCCGGTCCGATTATCGGCCACTTTTAGACGTGGGTGCAATTATTTTCCATCGCAAATGCGGTCGCTTATCGGATTGCGAAACTCCCATTGTGTCGGCGTGGATTTGGCCGGTGCGGGGCGTCGGAGGGACTAGCCTGATCTGACGCCTGGACGTGTTGCGTCGGTGGGCGGCGGTAAGTTTGGACCAACATGAGTGTGTATGTAACCGATGCCAATCTGGCCTCCGAGGCAGATCAGCTACTCGAAGGCCTCAACCCGCAACAGCGCCAGGCGGTGGTGCACGAGGGCTCGCCGCTGCTGATCGTCGCGGGGGCCGGTTCGGGCAAGACTGCGGTGTTGACGCGCCGCATCGCCTACCTGATCGCGGCGCGCGGTGTCGGGGTGGGCCAGATCCTGGCCATCACGTTCACCAACAAGGCGGCGGCCGAGATGCGCGAACGCGTGGTGCGGCTGGTGGGCAACCGGGCCCGCGCCATGTGGGTGTCCACCTTCCACTCGACGTGCGTGCGCATCCTGCGCAACCAGGCGTCCCTGATCGACGGCCTCAATTCCAACTTCTCGATCTACGACGCCGACGACTCCCGCCGCCTGCTGCAGATGATCGGGCGCGACATGGGGCTCGACATCAAGCGCTACTCGCCGCGGCTGTTGGCCAACGCCATCTCCAATCTGAAGAACGAGCTGATCGACCCCGCCGAGGCGGTGGCCAAGCTGACGGACGATTCCGATGACCTCGTTCGCACCGTGGCCTCCGTATACGGCGAATACCAGCGGCGGCTGCGCGCGGCCAACGCCCTGGACTTCGACGACCTGATCGGCGAGACCGTCGCGGTGCTGCGGGCCTTCCCGCAGATCGCCCAGCATTACCGGCGGCGGTTCCGTCATGTCCTGGTCGACGAGTACCAGGACACTAATCACGCCCAGTACGTGCTGGTTCGGGAACTGGTCGGCCACGACGCCACAGAAGAATCGCCCGACGACGTTCCGCCTGCGGAATTGTGCGTGGTGGGTGACGCCGACCAGTCGATCTACGCGTTCCGCGGCGCCACAATTCGCAACATCGAGGACTTCGAGCGCGACTACCCGGACGCGACAACCATTCTGCTGGAACAGAATTACCGCTCGACGCAGAACATCCTGTCGGCGGCGAACTCGGTGATCGCCCGCAACTCCGGCCGCCGCGAGAAACGGCTCTGGACCGACGCCGGTGCCGGCGAGCTGATCGTCGGCTACGTCGCGGACAACGAGCACGACGAGGCGAGGTTCGTCGCCGAGGAAATCGATGCGCTCGCCGACCGCGGCGAAATCACCTACAACGACGTGGCCGTGTTCTATCGCACCAACAACTCCTCGCGGTCGTTCGAAGAGGTGTTCATTCGCGCTGGGATTCCCTACAAAGTCGTTGGGGGAGTGCGCTTTTACGAGCGCAAGGAGATCCGTGACATCGTCGCCTATCTGCGGGTGCTGGACAACCCGGGTGATGCGGTCAGCATGCGGCGGATCCTCAACACCCCGCGTCGGGGCATCGGTGATCGCGCCGAGGCCTGCGTGGCCGTCTACGCCGAGAACACCGGCGCGAGTTTCAACGACGCGTTGGTGGCGGCCGCCGAAGGCAGAGTGCCGATGCTCAATTCGCGTGCGGAGAAGGCAATCGCGGGCTTCGTCGAGCTGCTCGACGAGCTCAGGGGCCGACTGGACGAGGATCTCGGTGATCTGGTCGAGTCGGTCCTCGAACGTACCGGCTACCGCCGCGAGCTGGAGTCCTCCACCGATCCGCAGGACCTGGCCAGGTTGGACAACCTCAACGAACTCGTCAGCGTGGCACACGAATTCAGCACCGACCGGGCCAACGCCGCCGCGCTGGACGAGTCGTTGGAGGCCCCGGACGACGAGGACGTGCCGGACACCGGTGTGCTCGCGGAGTTCCTGGAACGGGTCTCCCTGGTTTCCGACAGCGACGAGATTCCCGACGACGGCGCCGGCATGGTCACCCTGATGACTCTGCACACCGCCAAGGGGCTGGAATTCCCCGTGGTGTTCGTCACCGGCTGGGAGGACGGCATGTTCCCGCACATGCGGGCGCTGGACGACCCGACCGAGCTGTCCGAGGAGCGGCGGCTGGCCTATGTCGGCATCACCCGCGCCCGTCAGCGGCTGTACCTGAGCAGGGCCATCGTCCGATCCTCCTGGGGGCAGCCGATGCTGAACCCGGAATCGCGCTTCCTGCGCGAGGTTCCGCAGGAACTCATCGAGTGGCGGCGCACCGCGCCGGCGTCGTCGTTCAGCGCGCCGGTGAGCGGTGCCGGCCGGTTCGGCACCCCGCGCGCGGCGCCGACCCGCTCGGGTGCGGGCAAGCGGCCGTTGCTGGTGCTCGAGCCCGGTGACCGGGTGACCCACGACAAGTACGGGCTCGGGCGCGTCGAGGAGGTGTCCGGCGTCGGCGAATCGGCCATGTCGCTCATCGACTTCGGCAGCGCGGGCCGGGTCAAGCTCATGCACAACCACGCGCCGATCAGCAAGCTCTAGTCGCAACCTCCCGGCCGTCGGAAGGCCTGCCAACGTGAGGTGATCCGGGAATTTGATATCGCGGGTGATATCGGATTCCGAAGTCGCTTATTGGTCGGGCCGCGGTGAACCGGGTGATCACCCTGCGGTCGCGACGACCCGGCCATCAGGCCGGCGGGTCAGGCCTCCA
Organism: Mycobacterium sp. E1715; assembly: GCF_001667625.1. Taxonomy (NCBI): domain Bacteria; kingdom Bacillati; phylum Actinomycetota; class Actinomycetes; order Mycobacteriales; family Mycobacteriaceae; genus Mycobacterium; species Mycobacterium sp. E1715. Next base: position 10,181 of record NZ_LZJJ01000141.1, on the reverse strand, counting down.
ACCAGCGTTTGGTGCGCGGGTGCATCGCCAGCACCACGCTGGCGATCGGTAGCAACGGCAGCAGGTGCACGATCCATGCCACGCGGGCACCGGCGATGAACACGCCCAGGTACGTCAGCACGGCGACCACGGCGCCGACGACGATGAGGAAGCGCCCAAACGGCCGGTGCTGCAGCAGCATGATGACGCCCGAGACCGTGGTCACGGCGAACACCAGGGCCAGGAACGCGACCGCGACGCAGAAGAGCCGGTCGGACCGCCACCAGCCGGCGACCAGGTCGGTCGCCACCACCGACGTGGCCCACCCGCTGACGATGCTGACGGCGCAGGCGGCGACGGCCGTCCGGTCGCTCGGCCCATCGGCCGGCGCACCCGGCGTGCCTGGCAGCCCCGCGCGAGACGGGCCCTGGTAGGGCGGTGGTTGTGCGGCGATGTGCGTGGTCGGGGTTTCCGGCGCTATGGGGACGGGTCCGGTGGGTGCCCGGCGGATGATGCGGGTCTTCGGGTCCGACGGCGACGCGGATTCGGGCGATGGCGGACCGGGAGGTGGCTGATCGGGCGCGGTCACCTCAACCAGCGTAGTTACCGACCATAAGACCCCGCTTAGCCAGCCATGGGACGGGATCGATTCGCTCGGTGCCCCCCTGGAGCACCTCGAAATGCAGGTGAGGGCCGGTGGAGTTACCCCGGTTGCCCATGGTGGCGATCTGGTCGCCGGCCATTACGCGCTGGCCGACGCTGACCAGCGTGGTGTTGACGTGGCCGTAGAGCGTGACCGTGCCGTCGGCGTGGCGCAGTTTGACCAGCATGCCGTAGCCGGCGGCGGGACCCGAGTCGATGACCACGCCGTCGGACACCGCGTAGATCGGCGTCCCGATCGAGTTGGCCAGGTCGATGCCGGCGTGCAGCACTCCCCAGCGGTAACCGAAGTTGGAGGTGAAGATGCCCTTCGTCGGCATCACGTAGAGCGGCTGCTGCAGCCGTGCCTCACGCTGAGCGCGGTCGTTGGCGAACGCGACGCCCTTGGCGAGCTCCTGGTTGTGCACCGCGGCGGTCGCCGCCGGCTGCAGCGCGACGACCTGGGCACCGCGGATGGTGTTGTTGGCCGAACCGCCGGTGAGCGCCGACGCGTTCGCGGTCAGCACGGCCTCGGTCTTCGGCGTGTCGGCGTGGCTGGTGGCGGTGTGCGCAGCCGCGGCGGCCGCGCCCGCGGCCATCGCCGAGATCAGCAGGCGGCCCCGGGCCGCGCTGGTCGGCTCCTTGCGGTGCGCTCCGCCGTGCCGGGCGACGGCGACGACGTCGGTGGTGTGCACGCGACGGGGACGGGGCTCGGCGGCGGGCGCGATGACCACCCGCGGCAGCACCTCGGTGACGGGCGCGGCCAGCCACAGCGGGGTCGGGTCGTCGGCCTCGTTCAGGTCGTCGAGCTCGGGGGCCAGCAACACCTGCGCCTCGTTGTCGAAGGTGGAGTCGTTGCTGTAGTCGAGGTCGCCAAGATCGCAGACCTCGTCGCGCCAATCCAGGTCATCGAAATCGAACCCGTCGAGCGGGAGGATTTCGGTGACTTCGTTGCGATGGGGCTCGGTACCCCGGCCGCCTGCCGCGCGACCAACCCTCACCACACCTGCTGTTTCAGCAGTAGAAGGAGCAAAACGGTGCTGGGACAAGCTGAAATGTCCTCGTATCGTGACCATAACGTTATCTGGACCCTGAGACGGTATCCGCTAACTCGCGGAACTGGCAACCTCGTCGAGCAATCCCGCCGAAATTGTGATTTGGGTCACGAACGGGGTACGCCGCTGAGCCGTGAGCTGTGCCACATCGCCGGACGCGCCGGAAAGGGGCGGTTGGCCAGTGGATACAGTTCGTCCGTGCGAGTTGCCGATCGCGGCACCGCCCATCAAGAGGCCTAGCAGTTGAGTCGAGCGAAGACAGAGAGTCCATGGACCTTTTCGAGTATCAAGCCAAAGAATTGTTCGTCAAGCACAACGTACCGACCACGCCGGGGCGGGTGACCGACACCGCTGAGGGCGCAAGGGAAATCGCGACCGAGGTTGGCGCTCCGGTGATGGTCAAGGCGCAGGTGAAGGTCGGCGGCCGCGGCAAGGCGGGCGGCGTCAAGTACGCGGCCACCCCCGACGACGCCTACGAACACGCGAAGAACATCCTCGGCCTCGACATCAAGGGCCATGTCGTGAAGAAGCTGCTGGTCGCCGAGGCCAGCGACATCGCCGAGGAGTACTACATCTCCTTCCTGCTCGACCGGGCCAACCGCACCTACCTCGCCATGTGCTCGGTCGAGGGCGGCATGGAAATCGAAGAGGTCGCCGCCACCAAGCCCGAGCGGCTCGCCAAGGTGCCGGTGGACGCGGTCAAGGGCGTCGACCTGGCGACCGCGCGTTCCATCGCCGAGAAGGGCCACCTGCCCGCCGAGGTGCTCGACGCCGCCGCGGTGACCATCAACAAGCTGTGGGAGCTCTTCGTCGCCGAGGACGCCACCCTGGTCGAGGTCAACCCGCTGGTGCGCACCCCCGACGACCAGATCCTGGCGCTGGACGGCAAGGTCACCCTGGACGCCAACGCCGACTTCCGTCAGCCCGGCCACGCCGAGTTCGAGGACCGCGACGCCACCGACCCGCTAGAGCTCAAGGCCAAGGAGCACGACCTCAACTACGTCAAGCTGGACGGTGCAGTCGGCATCATCGGCAACGGCGCGGGCCTGGTCATGTCCACCCTCGACGTCGTCGCCTACGCCGGCGAGAAGCACGGCGGGGTCAAACCGGCCAACTTCCTCGACATCGGGGGTGGCGCCTCGGCTGAGGTGATGGCCGCGGGCCTCGACGTCATCCTGAACGACAAGCAGGTCAAGAGCGTGTTCGTGAACGTGTTCGGCGGCATCACCTCGTGTGACGCCGTCGCCAACGGCATCGTGACCGCACTCAACATGCTCGGCGACGAGGCCAACAAGCCGCTCGTGGTGCGCCTGGACGGCAACAACGTCGACGAAGGCCGGCGCATCCTGGCCCAGGCCAACCACCCGCTGGTGATCCAGGCCGACACGATGGACGCCGGAGCCGACAAAGCCGCCGAGCTGGCGAACAAGTAAGGGAGCCAACACATGTCGATCTTCCTGAACAAGGATTCCAAGGTCATCGTCCAGGGCATCACGGGCGGCGAGGGCACCAAGCACACCGCGCTGATGCTGAAGGCCGGCACCCAGGTGGTGGGCGGGGTGAACGCCCGCAAGGCGGGCACCACCGTCTCGCACGTCGACCCGGTCGGCAAGGACGTCGAGCTGCCGGTGTTCGCCACCGTCGCGGAAGCGATGAAGGAGACCGGCGCCGACGTGTCCGTCGTCTTCGTGCCGCCGAAGTTCGCCAAGGACGCGATCATCGAGGCGATCGACGCCGAGATCCCGCTGCTGGTCGTCATCACCGAGGGAATTCCGGTGCAGGACACCGCTTATGCGTGGGCCTACAACGTCGACAAAGGGCAGAAGACCCGCATCATCGGGCCGAACTGTCCCGGGATCATCACGCCGGGCGAGGCGCTGGCCGGTATCACGCCGGCCAACATCACCGGCCCGGGCCCGGTCGGCCTGGTGTCCAAGTCGGGCACGCTGACCTACCAAATGATGTACGAGCTGCGCGATTTCGGGTTTACCACCTCGATCGGCATCGGCGGCGACCCCGTGATCGGGACCACGCACATCGATGCCATCGAGGCGTTCGAGAAGGACCCCGACACCAAGGTCATCGTGATGATCGGTGAGATCGGCGGCGACGCCGAGGAGCGCGCGGCCGACTACATCAAGGCCAACGTCTCCAAACCGGTCGTCGGCTACGTCGCGGGATTCACCGCCCCGGAAGGCAAGACGATGGGCCACGCCGGTGCCATCGTGTCCGGCTCGTCGGGCACCGCGGCCGCCAAGAAGGAAGCCCTGGAGGCCGCCGGCGTCAAGGTGGGCAAGACCCCGTCGGAGACGGCGGCCCTGGCGCGGGAGATCCTGCAGAGCCTGTAGTTCCAATCGCGGCCGCGGTTTCGTTCCGTCCCCGGCCATCGGTTAGCCTGTCGAACTAACAGTTGCCAGGAGGTTCGTCATGCCGGTGGATCCGCGTACTCCGGTGCTCGTTGGGGTCGGACAGTTCACCGAGCGCATCGACGACCCCGACTATCGGGGCATGTCGGCGGTCGACCTCGCGACCGCGGCCACGCAGGCGGCTCTCGCGGACGTCGGCGCCAGAGGCGTTGCCAAGGCGGTCGACACGGTCTTCGGGCTGCGGCAGTTCGAGATCTCCGGACCTATGCCGGCGACCCTGGGTAAGTCCAACAACTACCCGCGTTCGGTGATGAAGCGGCTGGGCGGCGACCCGGCCCGCGTGGTACTCGAACCGGTCGGGGGGCAGGGCCCGCAGAAGCTGGTCACCGAGGCGGGCAACACGATCGCGGCCGGCGCAGCTGATGTCGTGCTGATCATGGGCTCCGAGCCGGGGTCGACGGCTCGTTACTTCGCGAACCGTGATGACAAGCCCGACTTCACCGAACACGTCGAGGGTCAGCTGGAGGATCGCGGCCACCAGATCTCCAGCTATATCGACGAATACACGATCCAGCACGGCTTGACCGGCGCACCCGTGCAGTACGGGCTCCTGGAGAACGCCCGGCGCGCACGCCTTAGGCGGGGGGTGGCCGACTATCGGCGCGAAATGGCCGAACTGTTCGCCCCGATGTCGAAAGTGGCTGCCAAGAACCGGTTTTCGTCATCGCCGGTCGAACGGTCGATCGACGAGATCATCACTATCACTGACGACAACCGGATGATCAGTGACCCGTATCCGCGTCTGCTCGTCGCCCGTGACCAGGTCAACCAGGGCGCCGCGGCGGTGCTGATGTCGGTGGAGGCGGCGAGGAGCCTCGGGGTGGCCGAGGACAACTGGGTTTATCTGCACGGCCATTCGGACATGGTCGAGCAGGCGATGCTCGACCGCGCCGACCTGGGCGCCAGCCCGGCCGCCGTCCATGCGGCGCACGAAGCGTTGCGGGTGGCCGGAATCGGTGTCGACGACATCGCCACCTTCGATCTGTACAGCTGCTTTCCGTTTCCGGTGTTCGTCATCTGCGAAGCCCTGGGCATCGACGGCGACGACCCGCGCGGCCTGACCCTCACCGGAGGGTTGCCGTATTTCGGCGGCCCCGGCAACAGCTATTCGCTGCACGGCATCGCCGAGACGGTCGCCCAGATGCGGGACAGGCCAGGGGAATTCGGGTTCGTCGGCGCCAACGGCGGCATCATGAGCAAGTACTCGGTCGGTATTTACTCGACCACGCCGGTGGAGTGGCGCGCGGACAACTGTGCGGAGCTGAACAAGGAGGTCGCCGCGCTGCCCAAGGTCGACGTCACGAAAAAGCCGGACGGTGCGGCAACCATCGAGACGTACTCCGTGCGCTACGACTGGCCGGTCCGCACCGGCATCATCGTCGGCAGGCTCGCCGCGGACCGCACGCGATTCATGGCCACCACCGACGACGACGATCTCGTGGCTTTGATGTGCGACGGCGACCCACTCGGTGCGGAGATCTTCGTGTGGTCAACCGACAACGGCAATCGGGCTTCGCTGGGGTAGACCGGCGGTCCCGGCTCCGACCGGCTCACCCGGTCGGACTCCCGCCGCCGGCCGCGCGACACATAAACCACGGAGGCGACACGCCGTGGACGGTCGCCGTGGTTTATGTCTCGCGGGGGTGAATGACGTCGGGGGTGGACCCGGGCGTTAAACCAGGGCGGCCAGCTTGCCCGCCAGCCGCTCGACGTAGGCGGCGACCTCGTCCTCGGACTTGTCCGGCAGGCCGAACAGCACCTCGGTCACCCCCAGCTCGGCCCACTTGGCCAGCTTCTCGGGGATCGGCTTGAAGTCCAGCGCCACGATCTGCGGGGCGCCGTCGCGGCCGGCGGCCGCCCAGATGTCCTGCAACAACTTCACCGGCTCGTCGATGTCGAAGTCGCGCGGCGTGGTGATCCAGCCGTCGGCACTGCGGGCGATCCACTTGAAGTTCTTCTCGTTGCCCGCGGCACCCACCAGCACCGGAATGTGCGGCTGCACGGGCTTGGGCCAGGCCCAGCTCGGGCCGAACTTGACGAACTCGCCGTCGTAGGAGGCTTCCTCTTGGGTCCACAGCGCGCGCATCGCTTCGAGGTACTCGCGCAGGCAGGTGCGGCGGCGTCCGGCCGGCACGCCGTGGTCGGCGAGCTCGTCGGTGTTCCAGCCGAACCCGACGCCCAGGCTCACCCGTCCGCCGGACAGGTGGTCGAGGGTGGCAATGCTTTTCGCCAACGTGATCGGGTCGTGTTCGACGGGCAGCGCGACCGCCGTGGACAGCCGCACCCGCGAGGTGACGGCAGACGCCGCGCCCAGACTTACCCATGGGTCTAGCGTCCGCATGTAGCGGTCGTCGGGCAGCGACGCGTCGCCCGTCGTCGGGTGCGCCGCCTCCCGCTTGATCGGGATGTGCGTGTGTTCTGGCACGTAAAAGGTCGTGAAGCCGTGTTCGTCGGCAAGCTTCGCCGCCGACGCCGGAGAGATGCCGCGGTCACTGGTAAAAAGCACAAGCCCGTAATCCATGGGGAGAATTAGAACGTGTTCTACCTCCGCTGAGCAAGCGGCCGCCGCGCCTGCCGTCCCGGGCGAGGCCCGCGGCACGGATCGCGGTCCAAGCCGGTGGCCACGGCACGGGCGTTCCGAAGTGCGCTAGCGTGGTTGATCGATCGCGTCGCAACGCAACCGCCGGGCACGGCGTTTATGGAACGGCGCGCCCGCAAGCACAGCGTCGCGACCCGACCGTCGCGCCCGGCAAGGCACTTCACAGGCAAAGCAACAGGAGGAGCCAATGACCTACTCGCCCGGTAGCCCCGGATACCAACCCTCGCCGCAGGGCGGCTCCTACGCAGGCGGCACTCCGTCGTTCACCAAGGACGACGACGGCGCCACCAAGCTCCCGCTCTACCTGAACATCGCGGTGGTCGTGCTCGGCCTGGCGGTGTATCTGCTGAACTTCGGGCCGACGTTCACCATCGGCGCCGACCTGGGCCCGGGCGTCGGCGGACGCGCCGGGGACGCGGGCACCGCGGTCATCGTGGCGGTCCTGGCCGCACTGCTGGCCGGCCTGAGCCTGGTGCCCAAGGCCAAGAACTACGCCGGCATCGTCGCGGTCATCGCGGTCCTCGGGGCGTTGCTGGCCATCACCGAGACCATCAACCTGCCCACCGGCGTCTCGATCGGCTGGGCGATGTGGCCCCTGGTGGCGTGCGCCGTGCTGCAGGCGATCGCCGCCGTCGTCGCCGTGTTGTTGGAGGCGGGCGTGATCACGGCGCCTGCGCCGCGGCCCAAGTACGACCCCTACGCCCAGTACGGCCAGTACGGGCAGTACGGGCAATACGGCCAGCAGCCCTATTACGGTCAGCCCGGCCAGCAGCAGTCCCCGCAGCATCCGGGATACGGCTCGCAGTACGGGGGTTATCCCAGCCAGGCCCCGACCCAAACCGCCGTCCAGACGGGCGGTTTCGGCGCCCAGCCCGCGCCGCAGTCCGGCCCCCAGCAGGCCGCGCAGCAAGGGCCGTCCACGCCGCCGACGGGGTTCCCCAGCTTCAGCCCGCCGCCCGCGGCCGGTGCGGGCTCCGAGGGTTCGGCGCCCAATTACTCCGGCCAGCCCGGCCAGCAGCCCTACGGCCAGGAGCAGCAGCCGCCCTCGTCGCCGTCTGGTCCAGCGCCGTCCTAACCGTGCGGTTCCGCGCCTAGTCGGGACGTGCGCCGAGAGTGACACGGGTGGAAAACAACCGGCCGGCGGGCGCTCGCCAGGCTCGTGACCTTGTCCGGGTCGCATTCGGCCCTGCGGTGGTGGCCCTGGTCGTCATCGCCGCGGTCACGCTGTTGCAGTTGTTGATCGCCAACAGCGACATGACCGGCGCGTTGGGCGCGATCGCGAGCATGTGGCTCGGCGTCCACCAGGTGCCGATTTCGATCGGCGGCCGCGAACTGGGCGTGATGCCGCTGCTGCCGGTGCTGTTGATGATCTGGGCCACCGCGCGCAGCACGGCCCGCGCCACGTCGCCGTATTCCTCGTGGCTGGTGATCCGCTGGGTCGTCGCGTCGGCCCTCGGGGGTCCCCTGCTGATCGCCGCGATCGCCTTGGCGGTCATCCACGACGCGTCGTCGGTGATCACCGAGCTGCAAACGCCCAGCGCCCTGCGCGCGTTCGCCAGCGTTCTGGTGGTGCACGCCATCGGTGCCGCGTTCGGCGTGTGGTCGCGGGTGGGACGACGGGCGTTGGCGGCGTCGCCGCTGCCGCTGTGGCTGGGCGACGCCCTGCGCGCCGCGTCCGCCGGCGTGCTGGCGTTATTCGGGCTATCCGGCTTGGTCACCGCCGCCTCGCTGGTGGTGCATTGGGCGACGATGCAGGACCTCTACGGGATCACCGAATCGATATTCGGCCAGTTCAGCCTCACCGTGCTGTCGATGTTGTACGCGCCGAACGTCATCGTCGGCACGTCAGCGATGGCGGTCGGGTCCAGCGCTCACCTCGGCTTCGCGACGTTCAGTTCGTTCACCGTCTTCGGGGGCGACATCCCGGCGCTGCCGATCCTGGCCGCGGCCCCCAGGCCGCCGCTCGGGCCGGTGTGGGTCGCCCTGCTCATCATCGGCGCCTCGTCCGGGGTGGTGGTCGGGCAGCAATGCGCCCGTCGCGCGCTGCCGCTGATCCCGGCGATGGGCAAGCTCCTGGTCGCGTCGGCCGTCGGCGCGTTGGCGATGTGCCTGCTCGCATACGGCGGCAGCGGGCGGCTGGGCAACTTCGGCGATGTCGGCGTCGACCAGGGCGCCTTGTTGATCGGGGTGTTCTTCTGGTTCTCGGTCGTCGGCGGCATCACGCTGGTGATGAGCGGCGGCGTCAGGGCCCGGCCCCGCCGGCCCAGGCTCGCGCCGGCCGCCGCGGAAGAACCGGCGGACTTTGCCGAGGTCTTTGAAGAGCCGGACGCCGACGCCGACGACGAGCCGCCGGTCGGACCTCCCGACCACGACGACGTCGACGGGCCTGGCGCACCGGTCAGCGACGACGACGCATCGCTGGGCGACGACGTCGGCGCCCCGCCGCCCGACGACGCGGAGCCGAGCGCGACCGACCGCGAGTCCGGCGAGTAGCTGCCACTAGGCTCTGTGCTTGTGGCCGAACCGCTCCATGTGCCCCCGAGTGCGCCGGCACGGGTGGTGGTGCTGGCATCGGGCACCGGATCACTGCTGAGCTCGCTGCTCGATGCCGCCGTCGGCGAGTACCCGGCCCGCGTGGTCGCCGTCGGCGCCGATCGCGACTGCCTGGCCACCGAGATCGCCGCGCGGGCGGCGCTGCCGACCTTCACCGCCCGGCTCGGCGACCATCCCGGCCGCGCCGCCTGGGACGCGGCCATCACCGAAGCGACCGCCGCGCACTCACCCGACTTGGTCGTGTCGGCGGGCTTCATGAAAATACTTGGGCCACAGTTCCTTTCGCGCTTCTCTGGACGGATCATCAACACCCATCCGGCGTTGTTGCCGGCGTTCCCGGGTGCGCACGGAGTGGCCGACGCGTTGGCCTACGGCGTCAAGGTCACGGGTTGTACGGTGCATCTGGTGGACGCCGGGACGGACACCGGGCCGATCTTGGCCCAGCAATCCGTGCCGGTGCTCGACGGCGACAGCGAAGAGACCCTGCATGAACGCATCAAGGTCACCGAACGGAAGCTCCTGGTGGACGTGGTGGCCGAGATCGCGACCGGAGGCCTGACCCTGGTCGGAAGAACAGCGACGATCGGACGAAAGGCGACCACACGATGAGCACCGACGACTGGCCGGAGACGGCGAAAAGGCCGATCCGCCGCGCGTTGATCAGCGTCTACGACAAGACCGGCCTGGTCGACCTCGCCCGGGGCCTGACGGACGCGGGCGTCGAGATCGTCTCGACCGGATCGACGGCGAAGACCATTGCCGACAAAGGCATTCCGGTCACCCGGGTGGAGGAGCTGACTGGCTTTCCCGAGGTGCTCGACGGCCGGGTCAAGACGCTGCACCCCCGGGTGCACGCCGGCCTGCTCGCCGATCTCCGCAAACCCGAGCACGCCGCGGCGCTCGAGGAACTCGGTGTCGCCGCCTTCGAAC
>NZ_LZJJ01000140.1:0-2115 GCF_001667625.1 Mycobacterium sp. E1715 | reverse complement strand
GAGCTCGCCGGTCAACTGCTCGTTGAGCAAGCGCAAAACATCCGGATCCCCTTGCATGATCACTCCCCTACGGTGACGGTCGAAACGGTGGTCATTCCTGGCCTTGGCGGGGTGCGCTGGGCTGCGCGCACCATGCGGGGCCGTAGTCGCACTTTGCCATGCCGAAGTTCAATCTGCCAGCAAGGTATGGCTGTGCTCAGTGTGTGTCCTGCGCCGCCCCCGTGACCGACGTTGCTGGCGACTAAGGTTAGACTGCGCTAACGAACTTAGGTTAGACTCAACTAATATGGCTGTCGGTTCGGCATTTTCTTCGGGAATCCCGTTGACACGGGAAGCCGAGAGGGAGGACGAATTGCGCACGCGTGGCCAGGCCGTCGGGCAAGAGAACGTCGCCCGCATGCAAGGGATGCGCTGATGTACGTATGCCTGTGTGTCGGCGTGACCAACCACACGGTGTCCGAGGTGGTCGCGCGCGGCGCCTCCACCTCGAAAGAGGTCATGGCCGCGTGCGGGGCCGGGGGCGACTGCGGCCGTTGCAGGCGAACGCTGCGGGCGATCATCGCCGCGTCGGCGAACCTCGAGGCCGCCCCGTCGCGTTAGCCGGCGTCAGCGTTTGTTGAAGTCCGCCAGCGCCGCGGCGTTGGCCTGGGCACCCATCAGCTCGGCGAAGTGAGCGTTTTCCCGCGCAGTGGCCGCCGCGATCTCGGGCCGGACCGGCTCCACGATCGTGTGCTTGACCGCCATCAGGCTCGAAATGGGGCGGCTGGCAAGGATTTCCGCGTGCCGACGGGCTTCGGGCAGCAGATCGTCGGGCTCGCAGACCCGCCATACCAGACCCATCCGCAACGCCTCGTCGGCGTCCACCCACTCCGAAGACATCAGCAGCCATGCGGCGTTCTGCCGGCCCACCAGTTGCGGCAGCAGGTATGACGACGCCGCCTCCGGCGCCACCCCCAGGCTGGTGAAGGGGCACTTCAGCCGGGCGGTCGATGACATGAATGCCAGGTCGGCGTAGCCGAGGATGGTGGCGCCGATGCCCACCCCGACGCCGTTGACCGCGCAGATGAGCGGCTTGGGGAACGCACTGAGGGCATCGATCAGGCCGATGAAGCCGTGCTTGCCCGGCGTGAAGTCCGGATCGGTGATGCGGGCCTGCATCTCGGCGAGATCGGTTCCGGCGCTGAAGCCGCGGCCCGCGCCGGTCAACAGCACCACGGCGACCTCGGGATCCTCGGCCGCGGCCAACAGCGCCTCCGCGGTGGCGTCGTACAGTGCCTCGTTGAACGCGTTCAGCGCCTCGGGCCGGTTCAGCGTGAGGGTGCGCACCCGCTTGTCGTCATCGATCTGCAGCGTCACGGCTGCAGCCTAACCAGGTCAGCCGTTGCTGTAGACGCGGGTGGGCGCGATCAGCACAACCGCGCGCCGCTCCCGGGCCATGACGCGGTCGTACTCGTCCCAGTCGTCGTGCGTGCCGCCCGCGGCGGTGAAGACAATTCGGAGCAAGAGTCGCAGCTGGTCGTCCGTGGTCAGCCAGGGCTGGGCGTCCTCCGGGCCGGCCAGCTCCGCGCGGCCCTCGACGGTCGCCCATTGCCAGCCCTTGCGGAAGGTGACCGCCAGCTGGGGCCGCGCGCGCAGGTTGGCCAGCTTGACCTTGCCGTAGGTGGTGAAGCCCAACGCCTCCTGGCCGGTCGCGGGATGCGGCAACAGGCCGACGTTGACCAGCGACGCCTGCACAGTCGCGTCGGCGCGAACCGTGGAGACGACCGCCAGGCCACTTTCCGCCGCGGCCAGGGCCGTGGCGTCGCGCAGAGATGTCATGTGGGTTCCTCGATGAACGGTGTCTTGAAGACGTAGCGGCTGGTGGGGACGGTGTCGATGTTCTCGTTGGCGCCGAACGCCGTGGTGCTGGCGACCATTCGGCCCAAGCGGTCCTGCAGGTCCTTGTCGTCGGCGGCACCGAAGAACGCCTTGAGATCGGTGATCGCCTCCGCGGGGAACAACTCCTCGACGATGCCCGCGATTCCCGGCGCGCCCGGGGTGAGGGCACGCACCACCCAGTTCTGGGTGTAGCCGAAGGTCGACTGCGTCTCGATGGCCACCGAGGTGTGGTCGCGC
>NZ_LZJJ01000139.1:0-3778 GCF_001667625.1 Mycobacterium sp. E1715 | reverse complement strand
GCGTCTTCCCATCGGTCGCCGGCGGCACGGGCCCGCCCGCCGCGGGAGGGGCAACCGGTGGCGGTGGGTTGGCCGGCGCTTCGACGGGTGGCGCCGGCGTATCCGCCGGCTGCGGCGCCGCCCGCGGCTGAGCCGCCACGTCGGGCTCGGATCCTCCGGTGTCCGCGGCGTTTTCGCTGTCCTCGGTCCTGATGGGCTCGTCGTCCTCGTCGTCGGGCTTGAAGGGGTCCTCGTCGAGGGCGTCGCCCTCGTCGAAGGGATCGCCAGCGCCCGCCTCGTCGCCGGCCGAGCCGATCAGCCCACCGACCGCGTCGACGATCCTGCCGGCCAACCCCAGCAGACCCGCACCACCACCACGGCCACCACCGAGCCCACCGCCCAGATCGCCCGCCGGCATGACGCCCGCGTCGCCGAGCGCGGATCCCCAATCAGGTTGCGGCGCGGCGGGAACCGGAGCCGGCGCGAGCGTGGCCGCCGTCGGCGCCGGATCCGGCGCGAGCGTGGCCGCCGTCGGCGCCGGATCCGGCGGCGGGCTCGGGCTCGCGGCCGCGGGCACCACCGCGACGGGCGCGACGGCGGGCGGCGCCCCCCGCACCGGCTGGTAGCCGGGTCCCAGATCCCCGGGGGTCTCGAAGCGCACCATCGGCGCGGCGGCCATCCGTTCGGTGACCATGTCGTAGGCGGTGTCGATACCGTCGCGCGTCGACCGCATCGTCGTCAGCCAGTCGTCGCGAATCTCGTTGTCCACGTAGGGCATCACCTGCCCGCGCACCATCTCCTCGGCGGCGTGCCGGTCCCCCGCCCCGGCCGTGACCGTGGCGGCGGCGGCCAGCCACGCCGGCCGCTGCGACCGGGTGCCGTCGTCGACCGAGATGGCCGTCGCGACCTTCGAATCGACCAGGTACCACATGTTGTCGCGCAGCGACTCGCACCGCTGGGCGGCCGCGCGCAGTTCGGTGGCGACCGCCCCGGCGGCGTCGCAGTGGCGTTCGACAAACCGCACCGCGGCGTCGCCGGCGGGCCCGACCCACGCCGCGGCCAACTCGGCCACCTGGGCGCGCTGCACCCGCAACGCCTCGGCGACCGTCTCGCCCGCCGCCCGCAGCTCCGCGCAGTCGCGGTCGAGGGCGCGCAGATCGAGGCCGTCTTCGGTGGCATACCAGTCGCGGATCTGCGCGGGATGCGCCGTCAGGTCGGGATGTTGGTAGCCAAGGGCATGGCAGGCCCGCACATACAGCTCGGTGTGCTCGACAGCGGGCAGGCCCTCGGCGAGGCGCCCGGCGACATCCAACCGCTCGGCCACGCTCAGGCGATCCGTTCCGCGGCGTACGCCTCGGCGTCGGCGTAGCGGTCGGCGCTGACGCGCAGGGCGCTGGCGATCTCGGCGGACGCGCGCGACCACTGTGCCACTTCGGCGGTCAGCCGCTCCAACTCGACGCGCAGCGCGTCGCCGCGCGCGGCGTGCGCCCGGCCGGCGGCGGCCCCGCCGAAAGCCAGCCTGCCCAGCTGATCGCTGAGGGCGCGGTCGAGAAGGTCGGCGGCGGCGCGGAACTGGTCTGCCACGCGGTGCGTCGCCGCGACGTCGACCTCGGTGCGGGCCACGGTGACGGGTCGTGTTCCCCTGTCGAATCTCATGCCTAATCCGACGCCCGGGCACGCGCCCCGGTTCCGGGGAGATTCAGTGCGCGGAGCTGACCGCCTCGGCGACCCGATTCGCCACGCGCTGGGCGACGTCCGCCTCGGGCGCTTCCACCATGACGCGGATGACGGGCTCGGTTCCGGAGGGCCGCAACAGGATTCGGCCGGTGTCACCGAGCTCGGCCTCGGCGTCGCCGACCGCGGTGCGCACGGCGGGCGCGGCGGCGGCGGTGTCCTTGTCGGCCACCCGGACGTTGATCAGCACCTGCGGCAGCGTCTGCATCGGCGCGGCGAGCTCGGTCAGCGACGAGCCGGTCTGCACCATGCGCGTCATCAGCCGCAGCCCGGTGACGATGCCGTCCCCCGTGGAGCCCAGGGCCGGCATCACGATGTGGCCGGACTGCTCGCCGCCGAGGCTGTAGTCGCCGGCCCGCAGCTCCTCGAGGACGTAGCGGTCGCCGACCCCGGTGGTGCGCACGGTGATCCCGGCGGCGCGCATGGCCAGGTGCAGGCCGAGGTTGCTCATCACGGTGGCCACCAGCGTGTCGGAGGCCAGCTCGCCGGCCTCGCGCATGGCCAGCGCGAGCACGACCATGATCGCGTCGCCGTCGACGAGCTCGCCGTTGGCGTCGATGGCCAGGCAGCGGTCGGCGTCCCCGTCGTGGGCCAGCCCCAGGTCCGCGCGGTGGTCGATGACCGCGGCGCGCAGCGAATCCAGGTGGGTGGAGCCGCAGTTGTCGTTGATGTTCAGGCCGTTGGGGTCGGCGTTGATCGCGATGACCCGGGCCCCGGCCGCGCGGTAGGCGCGCGGCGCCACCGACGAGGCCGCGCCGTGCGCGCAGTCGACCACCACGGTCAGGCCGTCGAGCCGCAGCGTGCTGGCCTTGCTCAGGTGGCGCAGGTAGCGGTCGTCGGCGTCCTCGGCGTCGATGACGCGGCCGATCCCGGCGCCGACGGGGCGCATCCCGATTTCCGCGGTGACCAGCGCCTCGATCCGATCTTCGGTTTCGTCGTCGAGCTTGCGGCCGCCGGGGCCGAAGATCTTGATGCCGTTGTCGGGCATCGGGTTGTGCGACGCCGAGATCATCACGCCGAAGTCGGCGTCGTACGCGCCGGTCAGGTAGGCCACCGCGGGCGTGGGCAGGACCCCGACCCGCAGCGCGTCGACGCCCTGGCTGGTCAGCCCGGCGATCACCGCGGCTTCCAGCATCTCGCCGCTGGCCCGGGGGTCGCGCCCGATCACGGCGACGCGCCGCCCGGGTCCGCCCGCGCTGGCCAGGTGCCGCGCGGCCGCGGCGCCCAGCTCCAGCGCCAGCTCCGCGGTCAACTCGCGATTGGCGACCCCGCGGACACCGTCGGTGCCGAATAGTCGACCCATGCGGAAAAACCTCTCACAGTTGGCGGTCGTTCACCTAACGTGCCCGTTCTTTTCTGACCGAAACGGGGCGCGTTTGGGCGCAGACACGCCGATACAAGCGCGGAACGTCCCAGTTTGACGCCCCGTTGCGGCCAGAAAGTGATGGTCGATCAGCGCTTGCTGTACTGAGGCGCCTTGCGGGCCTTCTTCAGCCCGTACTTCTTGCGCTCGGTGGCGCGCGGGTCACGGGTGAGGAAGCCGGCCTTCTTCAGGGCGGGCCGGTCCTCGGGTTGCGCCAGGATCAGCGCCCGGGCGATGCCCAGCCGCAGCGCCCCGGCCTGGCCCGACGGGCCGCCGCCGTGCAGCAGGGCGAAGATGTCGAAGTTCTCCACCCGGTCCACCGTGACCAGCGGGGCCTTGATCAGCTGCTGGTGCACCTTGTTGGGGAAGTAATCCTCCAGGCTGCGGCCGTTCAGGTCGAACTTGCCGGTGCCGGGCACCAGGCGCACCCGCACCACGGCCTCCTTGCGGCGGCCGACGGTCTGGATGGGCCGGTCGAAGACGAAGGACTCGGCGGCCGCGGGGGCGGGCGCCTCGGCCGGGACGTCCGGGGTTTCCGGGGTGGCCGTGGTGTCGTCCAGGGCCTCGGTCGTTTCGGTCACTGGGCCACCTGCTTGATCTCGTACGGAACCGGCTTCTGAGCGGCGTGCGGGTGCTCCGGGCCGGCGTAGACGTGGAGTTTGCGCTGGATCTGACGGCTGAGCTTGTTCTTGGGCAGCATGC
>NZ_LZJJ01000138.1:0-927 GCF_001667625.1 Mycobacterium sp. E1715 | reverse complement strand
CCGGCGCCGGAGACGAACAGCTGGCCGGCCGCCAGCAGCAGCGAATCGACTTCGGGACGGTCCTTGGACATCGACACCGCCGCCACGGCCGGCTCACTCGCCAGGGACCGCTCCACCGCGGCCGTCAGCGCCGCGCCCGGGCCCACCTCCACGAAGGCGGCACCGCCCAGCGATTCGGCCACCCGCACGCCGTCGACGAACCGCACCGGCCGGCGCACGTGCTCGACCCAGTAGTCGGCGGACCCGTATCCGGGGCCGGCCAATTGCCCGGTCACGTTGGACACCAGGTCGATTCGCGGCGCGCCGGGCGACACCCCGGCCACCACCGCGGCGAACTCCTCGATCATCGGCTCCATCAACGGCGAATGGAACGCGTGCGAGACGGCCAACTGCCGCACCCGCCGGCCGCAGTCCGCCAGCCGATCCGCCACCGTCGTCACCGCGGTCCGCTCACCCGAGAGCACCACCGCGTCGGGGCCGTTGACCGCCGCGAGGCTCACGTCGCCGTTGAGCAGCGGCGCCACCTCGGCCTCGGTGGCGCTCACCGCCACCATCACCCCGCCGGCCGGCAGCGCCGCCATCAACCGCCCACGGGCCGCCACCACCCGCGCCGCGTCAGGCAACGACAGCACCCCCGCCACACAGGCCGCCGCGATCTCCCCCACCGAGTGGCCGATCACCACATCGGGGATCACCCCCCAGGACCGCCACAGCGCCGCCAGGGCGACCTCGAGCACGAACAACGCGGGCTGGGCGAACTCCGTGCTTTCCAGCAGGTCCGGGTCGGCGCCCCACATCACGTCACGCAGCGGCAGCCGAGCGTGGCCGTCCACCGCCGCCACGGCCTCGTCGAAGGCCTGGGCGAAGGCCGGAAAGCGTTGGTACAGCTCCCGTCCCATCCCGAGCCGCTGGGAGCCCTGGCCGGGG
>NZ_LZJJ01000137.1:0-11448 GCF_001667625.1 Mycobacterium sp. E1715 | reverse complement strand
TGGATGAAGTTGATCCGCGAGTTTGCCGTGCCGCGGCGCGGGGCCTCGTAGACGAGCCGGATGCCCTGCGAGCGCAGGTGCTCGATCACGCTGTCGAGGTCGCTCACCCGAACCGCCATCTGCTGGATCCCGGGCCCGCGCTTGTCGAGGAACTTGGCGATGGTCGAGGAGTCGTCGATCGGGGCCATCAGCTGGATCTGCGCCGTACCGGTGGGCGCGCCGCGCACGGCCAGCATGGCTTCGCGGATTCCCTGGTCCTCGTTGACTTCCTCGTGCACCAGGATCATGCCGAGGTGGTCGCGGTACCACGCGATTGCCGCGTCCAAGTCGGCGACTGCGATGCCGACGTGATCGATCGCCGTCACCAGCTCGGTGGCCAGGACCTGACGGGCGTCAACTTGATCGGTCGTCATCACATAAAGGTAACCTGGCGGCAAAGACTGCGCTTCTCCGGGAGGCCGGATCGGCCGTCCACGGACCTTTGGGAGGTTGTTATGACGACGTCGGTGATCGTTGCTGGAGCGCGCACGCCGATCGGCAAATTGATGGGTTCGCTGAAGGATTTTTCGGCCAGCGATCTGGGTGCCATCGCGATCGCCGGCGCGCTGGAGAAGGCCAACGTGCCCGCGTCGGCTGTCGAGTACGTGATCATGGGCCAGGTGCTGACGGCCGGCGCCGGCCAGATGCCCGCGCGGCAGGCGGCCGTAGCGGCCGGCATCGGCTGGGACGTCCCGGCGCTGACCATCAACAAGATGTGCCTGTCCGGCATCGATGCCATCGCGCTGGCTGACCAGCTGATTCGAGCCGGTGAGTTCGACGTCGTGGTGGCCGGTGGGCAGGAGTCGATGACCAAGGCGCCGCATTTGCTGATGGACAGCAGGGCGGGCTACAAGTACGGCGACGTCACCGTCCTCGACCACATGGCCTACGACGGCCTGCACGACGTCTTCACCGACCAGCCGATGGGCGCGCTCACCGAGCAGCGCAACGACGTCGACAAGTTCACCCGCGCCGAGCAGGACGAGTTCGCTGCTCGGTCGCATCAGAAGGCGGCGGCGGCGTGGAAGGACGGCGTCTTCGCCGACGAGGTCGTTCCCGTCAACATCCCGCAGCGCAAGGGTGATCCGCTGCAGTTCACCGAGGACGAGGGGATTCGCGCCAACACCACCGCCGAGTCGCTGGCCGGCCTCAAACCGGCCTTTCGCAAGGACGGCACCATCACCGCCGGGTCCGCGTCGCAGATCTCCGACGGGGCCGCGGCCGTGGTGGTGATGAACAAGGCCAAGGCGGAGGAACTGGGGCTGACCTGGCTGGTGGAGATCGGTGCACACGGCGTCGTCGCCGGGCCGGACTCCACCTTGCAATCGCAGCCGGCCAACGCGATCAAGAAGGCGCTCAGCCGCGAGGGCATCACCGTCGACCAGCTCGACGTGGTCGAGATCAACGAGGCGTTCTCCGCCGTCGCGCTGGCCTCGACCCGCGAACTCGGCGTGGATCCCGAGATCGTGAACGTCAACGGCGGCGCGATCGCCGTGGGGCACCCCATCGGGATGTCGGGCGCGCGGATCACGCTGCATGCCGCCCTGGAACTGGCCCGCCGCGGCTCCGGCTACGGCGTCGCGGCCCTGTGCGGCGCGGGCGGGCAGGGTGACGCACTGATCCTGCGGGCAAAGTAAGCGGGCCGAGAAGCCGGAGCGCCGACGCCCTGGGCGACGTTGCTGGACCGACGCGGGTGGGAAGTTTTGTGATCTTCGTCATATCGTCCCCCGCGGCCGTCTTCGGGCGCGATTTTCGGGCCGCGGCACCGGGCCCACGCGTCCGCGCGACCGGGTGGATGGGGCACCGATGCGCATGACAAACTTGACGGCGTGACGCGTCCGCGACCCTCGATCGGCCCCGCGATGGCCGGCGCTGTCGACCTATCCGGCCTCAAGCAGCGGGCCCAGCAGCAACCGCCCGGCGGTGGGACCGGCGGCGGCACAACGCCGGCCGCCGAGGGCGGCCCCGGAGGCACCGCGATCACCGAGGCCAATTTCGAGGCCGAGGTCCTGCTGCGGTCCGAGGAAGTGCCCGTCGTGGTGCTGCTGTGGTCCCCGCGCAGCGACGCGTGCGTCCAGCTGCTGGACACGCTGTCCGGCATGGCCGCCCAGGACAACGGACAGTGGTCGCTCGCGACGGTCAACGTCGACGTGGCGCCCAGGGTTGCCCAGATATTCGGTGTCGACGCGGTGCCTACCGTCGTGGCTTTGGCCGCCGGGCAGCCGATCTCGAGCTTCCAGGGCATGCAGCCGCCGGATCAATTGCGCGGCTGGCTGGACCAGATCCTTTCGGCGACGGCCGGGAAGCTCAGGGGCCCAGGCGGTTCCGCCGCTGCCGACGAAGTCGACCCCGAGTTGGCGGCCGCCCGCGAGCAGCTGGAGGCCGGCAATTTCGAGGGCGCCCGAGCGGCGTATCAAGCAATTTTGGACGCGAATCCGGGCAGCGCCGAGGCCAAGGGCGCGATCCGGCAGATCGACTTCCTGATGCGCGCGACCGCGCATTCACCGGACGCGGTGGCCGCCGCCGATGCGGCACCGGCCGACATCGAAGCGGCCTTCGCGGCTGCCGATGTCCAAATCCTCAACCAGGATGCGAGCGCGGCGTTCGAGCGCCTGATTGCTCTGGTGCGCAGCACATCCGGGGACGAGCGCACTCGGGTGCGCACCCGGCTGATCGAGCTGTTCGAGCTCTTCGATCCCGCCGATCCCGAGGTCGTCGCCGGGCGGCGGAACCTCGCCAACGCGCTCTACTGAGGTCGCCGGCCGCGGCCGTCGGGTGGTTGCGGCCAAAGCGGCTCGTGCTGAGCGGCCCCGGTCTACTCGGGCTCGAGCCACAGGGCCGAGTTGGGCGGCAGCACCAGCACCGCGGAGGCGGGACGCCCATGCCACGGATCCTCGGTGGCGTCCACCCCGCCCATGTTGCCGATGCCCGTCCCGTTGTAGTCGGTGGCGTCGGTGTTGAGCACCTCGCGCCAGCGCCCTGCGGACGGCAGCCCGAGCCGGTAGCCGCTGTGCTCATTGCCCGCGAAGTTGAAGATGCACGCCATGACGGATCCGTCGCTGCCATAACGCAGGAAGCTGAGCACGTTGTTGGCCGAGTCGTTGGCGTCGATCCAGGAGTATCCGTCGGGGACGGTGTCCTGGCTCCACAGCGCCGGGTGGCTGCGGTAGATGGCGTTGATGTCACGCACCAGACGCGCGACGCCGTTCGAGAAGCCCTGCTCGTCGAGCTGCCACCAGTCCAGACCGCGCTCCTCGGACCATTCGGCGCGCTGGCCGAATTCCTGTCCCATGAACAGCAATTGCTTGCCGGGATGCGCCCACTGATAGGCGAGCAGGCTGCGCAGCCCGGCGGCCTTGACGTGGTTGTTGCCCGGCATCCGGCCCCACAGGGTGCCCTTGCCGTGCACGACCTCGTCGTGGCTGATCGGCAGCACGTAGTTCTCGCTGAACGCGTACAGCATCGAGAACGTCATCTCGTGGTGGTGGTAATTGCGGTAGACCGGGTCACGGCTGATGTAGTCGAGCGTGTCGTGCATCCAGCCCATGTTCCACTTCATCGAAAAGCCAAGGCCGCCAAGGTTTGTCGGGCGCGTGACGCCGGGCCACGACGTCGACTCCTCGGCGATGGTGACGATGCCGGGCGCGCTCTTGTGCACCGTGGCGTTCATCTCCTGCAGGAACTGAACGGCCTCGAGGTTCTCCCGCCCGCCGTAGATGTTGGGCGTCCAGCCACCCTCGGGGCGTGAATAGTCCAGGTACAGCATGGACGCGACCGCGTCCACCCGCAGGCCGTCGATGTGGTACTCCTCGAGCCAGTACAGAGCGTTCGCCACCAGGAAGTTGCGCACCTCGGCGCGTCCGAAGTCGAAGACGTATGTGCCCCAATCAAGTTGCTCGCCACGCTTGGGGTCGGCGTGCTCGTAGAGCGGGGTGCCGTCGAATCGTCCCAGAGCCCACGCGTCCTTCGGGAAGTGCGCAGGCACCCAGTCCACGATCACGCCGATGCCGGCGTGGTGCAGCGCATCGACCAGTGCCCGGAATTCGTCGGGCGTGCCGAAACGGGACGTCGGCGCGTAGTAGGACGTCACCTGGTAGCCCCAGGATCCGGCGAAGGGATGCTCGGCGACGGGAAGCAGCTCCACATGGGTGAAGCCGTGCTCCACCACGTAGTTGGTCAGCTCCTCGGCGAGCTGCCGGTAGCCGAGGCCGGGGCGCCACGAACCGAGGTGCACCTCATAGGTGCTCATCGGCTCGAACACCGGATTGCGTTGGGCGCGCTGTTCCATCCACTCGGCGTCCTGCCAGGTGTACTTGCTGCGCGTGACGCGGGAGGCGGTGTGCGGCGGAACCTCTGTGGCGAAGGCCATCGGGTCGGCCCGCTCGGTCACGACCCCGTCGGCGCCATGGACGCGGAACTTGTACAGACCGTCGGCGGGGAAGTCGGGCCAGAACAGCTCCCACACCCCCGACGAGCCGAGCGAGCGCATCGGAGCGTCGCTGCCGGTCCAGCCGTTGAACTCGCCGATCAGGCTGACGCCCTTGGCATTGGGCGCCCACACCGCGAACGACACGCCGTTGACCACGCCGTCTGCCGTGGTGAACGAGCGGGGATGCGCCCCAAGGACTTCCCAGAGCCGCTCGTGTCGACCCTCGCCGAACAGGAAGAGGTCGACCTCACCCAGCGTGGGCAGGAAGCGGTACGCGTCGGCGACCGTGTAAGGGTCGGCGCCCTCGTATTTGATCTGCAGCCGGTAGTCGATCAGGCCGGTGAACGGCAGCACCGTGGCGAACAACCCGGATTCGATGTGCTCCAACGGAAACCGGTCGTCTCCGACGAGTGCGACCACCTCGGCCGCATGCGGCCGGAACGCCCGGATGACGGTGTGGTCGGCATACTCGTGGGCGCCCAGGATGCCGTGCGGGTTGTGCTGCGTGCCGGCCAGGAGGCGGCCCAGGTCGGCCGGGTCGGGGGCCAGGTGCGTCCTGGCCAGTTGGTCGGCTTGGCTCATCTCACAATCCCTCCGGTCCGTTCGGTGGCCTGCGGAGCAGCTTCATTCGCGCCTCCTGCGGGATGAGTGGCATGTTGATCACATGCGCGACCGCTCGCGCAGGGTCGATGCGAACGTAGTTTGCTTGCCCCCATTGGAATTCTTGGCCGGTGATTTCGTCGCGCACCCAAAATCGTTCGTAGGGCTCCATACCCAAAGCCGCCATGTCCAAAAACAGCGTGGCCTCTTCGGCCCCGAACGCGTTGAGCGTCACCACCACCAACACGCAGTCACCGGTCGCCGGGTCGAACTTGCTGTAGGCCAGCAATGCGTCGTTGTCCACCGCGTGGAAATGAAGGGTGCGCAGCTGCTGCAGCGCCGGATGCAGCCGGCGAATCGAGTTGAGCAGGGTGACGAACGGCTCCAGCGAGCGTCCCTCGGCCAGCGCACCCGCGAAATCGCGGGGCCGCAGTTCGTATTTCTCCGAGTCCAGGTACTCCTCGCTGCCCTCCCGCACCGCGCGGTGTTCGAACAGCTCGTATCCGGAATACACGCCCCACGCCGGACCCATCGTCGCCGCCAGCACCGCGCGGATCGCGAACATGCCGGGGCCGTTGTGCTGCAGGCTCGCATGCAGGATGTCGGGCGTGTTGACGAACAGGTTCGGCCGCCGGAAGTCCGCCGCGGCGGCGATCGCTTCGCCGAACTCGGTGAGCTCCTGCTTGGATGTGCGCCACGTGAAGTAGCTGTAGGACTGGGTGAACCCGAGCTTGGCCAGACCGTACTGGCGGGCCGGCGGCGTGAACGCCTCCGAGAGGAAGAGCACGTCGGGGTCGATGCCCTTCGCCTGGGCGATCAGCCACGCCCAGAAGTTCGGCGGCTTCGTGTGCGGATTGTCCACCCGAAAGAACTTGACGCCGTGGTCCATCCAGTGCCGCACGACACGCAGCACCTCGTCGTAGAGGCCCGCCGGGTCGTTGTCGAAGTTCAGTGGATAGATGTCCTGATACTTCTTCGGCGGGTTTTCCGCGTAGGCGATCGTGCCGTCGGGCAATTCGGTGAACCACTCGCGGTGGTCGCGCGCCCAGGGGTGGTCCGGCGCGCACTGCAGCGCCAGGTCCAACGCCACCTCCATGCCGTGTCCGCGCGCCGCGGCGACGAAGGCGTCGAAGTCCTCGAGGGTGCCCAGTTGCGGATGGATGGCGTCGTGGCCGCCCTCGTCACTGCCGATCGCCCACGGCGAACCCACATCTGAAGGGGCGGCGGTCGGAGAGTTGTTGCGCCCCTTGCGATGTACCTTGCCGATGGGGTGGATCGGCGGCAGGTAAACGACGTCGAACCCCATCGCCGCGATCCGCGGAAGCTGGGCGGCCGCCGTGGCGAACGTGCCGTGTACGGGCTTGCCGTCGGCGTCCCAACCGCCGGTCGAGCGGGGGAACATCTCGTACCAGGAACCGAAGCGGGCCATCGGCCGGTCCACCCACACTCCGTACTGCTCGCCGCGGGTGACGAGATCGCGCAAGGGGTACTCGGCCAGGATCTCGTCGATTTCGGGCGCCAGGGCCAATGCGGTCCGGGTGACGGGGTCACCGGGAGCGCGCAATGCCGCTGCGGCCGCCAGCAGCGGCTCACGCTTCGTGCGCGGTACCCCCGTGGCCGCGCGCTCGAACAGCCCGGCCCCGACCAGGAGGTCGTTGGACAGTTCCGTCTCGCCCTGGCCGGCCTCGAGCTTCGCGACCAGGCCATGCCGCCAGGAGTGGATCGGGTCGCCCCAGCCGTCCACGCGGAAGGTCCACAGGCCGACCCGGTCGGGCATGAATTGCCCGTGGAAGACGTACGGCTCGAGGCCCAACGTCATCGGCAGCAGCAGCGGCTTGACTCGTTGCTGGTCCACAATGCCGTCGACTTCGGGCGCGGCCTTGACGGGGGCTTGAACCGCTTTGATTCGGCGCGTTTCGGTTACTTGCGGATAGCGCGGCCCCAGGTAGCGCACGACCAGCGTCGCGGCGACGGCCTCGTGGCCCTCCCGCCACACCGCCGCGCTGACCGGGACGATCTCACCGACCACGGCCTTGGCGGGGTACGCGCCGCATGAGACGACGGGTTGGACGTTATCGATCTCGACACGACCAGGCACAACACTCCGTTCCGATTTGCCCGTTCCTCCCCGGCCCGATCTCTCGGGCCGCGGAGTCGCCGGCAGAGTTCCGACTAGCCGACTTCATCTCGGTCCGCTTCCTCGGACTCGGACCGCGTCGTCGTCGGCTGGTTCCGATTGTGTGCGGGCAAACCGCGTGTGCTTCGTCGCGGAATGCCTCTCGTCTGGCGAAATTTCCTGTCGTGGGGAACTTCCTCTGCGGGGAAGCGCCGTTGCGGCCCCAATAACTAACCGATACCCACCCTAGTGTCCGGTCACACCCCCGGCGGGAAAAGCCGTCTACCGCCCACGTGCGCGGCGCGAAATCCTCAGTAAGGTAAGGATGCGTGAAAGCCCTCCGCCGCTTTACCGTCCGTGCTCACCTCCCCGAACGGCTGGCCGCGCTGGACCAGTTGTCGACCAACTTGCGATGGTCGTGGGACAAGCCGACCCAGGAGCTGTTCGCGACCGTGGACACGGACCTGTGGGAGCGGTGCGGGTCTGACCCAGTGGCGTTGCTGGGCGCGGTGAATCCGGCACGGCTCGACGAGCTGGCGCTGGACGAAAACTTCCTCGGCCGGCTCGACGAGCTGGCCGCCGACCTGAACGATTACCTGTCCCGGCCGCTGTGGTACCAGCAGCGACAAGCCGACGGCGTGGCGATGCCGACGGCCATCGCCTATTTCTCGATGGAGTTCGGCGTCGCCGAGGTGCTGCCGAACTACTCGGGCGGTCTGGGCATCCTCGCCGGGGACCACCTGAAGTCGGCCTCCGACTTGGGGGTGCCGCTGGTGGCGGTCGGCCTGTACTACCGGTCGGGGTATTTCCGCCAGTCGCTGACCGCGGACGGCTGGCAGAACGAGACCTACCCGTCGCTCGATCCGCAGGGGTTGCCGTTGCGGCTCCTCACCGATTCCACCGGGGATCCCGTCCTGGTCGAGCTGACGCTTCCCGACTCCGCCCAGCTGCACGCGCGGATCTGGGTCGCGCAGGTGGGGCGGGTTCCGCTGCTCCTTCTGGACTCCGACGTCCCCGAGAACGAGCACGACCTGCGCGGCATCACCGACCGGCTCTACGGCGGCGACCAGGAACATCGGATGCGCCAGGAGCTGCTGGCCGGCATCGGGGGCGTGCGGGCGATCCGCGCGTTCACCGCCATCGAAGGCCTGCCGGCGCCCGAGGTGTTCCACATGAACGAGGGGCACGCCGGGTTCCTGGGCGCCGAACGCATCCGCGAGTTGATGACCGATGCCGGACTCGACTTCGACACCGCGCTGGCCGTCGTGCGGTCCAGCACGGTGTTCACCACCCACACCCCGGTTCCCGCGGGCATCGACCGGTTCCCGATCGACATGGTGCGGCTCTACTTCGACGGGCATGTCGAGGAGGACCCCGGGAAGAAGTCCGAGAAAGCCGGTGGCAAGAACGCCCCCGCGTTGTTGCCGGGCGTGCCGACTGCCCGCATCCTCGCGCTCGGCGCCGAGGACGACCCGACCAAATTCAACATGGCGCACATGGGTTTGCGGCTGGCGCAACGGGCCAACGGCGTCTCGTTGCTGCACGGTGAGGTCAGCCGCGCCATGTTCAACGAGCTGTGGCCCGGGTTCGACTCGGACGAGGTGCCGATCGGGTCCATCACCAACGGGGTACACGCGCGCACCTGGGCGGCGCCGCAATGGCTGCAGTTGGGGCGTGAGCTGGCCGGTTCCGATTCGTTCGGCGATCCGGGCGTCTGGCTGCGGCTGAATCAGGTTGATGCGGGCCACCTCTGGTGGATCCGCTCGCAATTGCGGTCGTTGCTGGTCGAGGACGTCCGGCGGCGGCTGCGCAAGTCCTGGCTCGAACGTGGCGCATCGGACGCCGAATTGGGTTGGATTGCAACGGCATTCGACCCCGATGTGCTCACCATCGGGTTCGCCCGACGGGTGCCGACCTACAAGCGGCTGACGCTGATGCTGCGCGATCCGGAGCGGCTCGAACGCCTGCTGCTCGACGAGGACCGGCCCATCCAGCTCATCGTTGCCGGTAAGTCGCACCCCGCCGACGACGGCGGCAAGGCGTTGATCCAACAGGTGGTTCGCTTCGCCGACCGCCCGGAGGTGCGCCACCGCATCGCGTTCCTGCCCGACTACGACATGTCCATGGCCCGGCACTTGTACTGGGGATGCGACGTCTGGCTGAACAACCCGCTGCGGCCGCTGGAGGCGTGCGGCACGTCCGGGATGAAGAGCGCGCTCAACGGCGGCCTGAACCTGTCCATCCGCGATGGCTGGTGGGACGAATGCTACGACGGCGAAAACGGTTGGGAGATACCGTCGGCCGACGGTGTGGCCGACGAGGCCCGCCGCGACGACCTGGAGGCCAGCGCGCTCTACGACCTGCTCGAGCAGGCCGTCGCGCCCAAGTTCTACGAGCGCGACGAGCACGGGGTGCCACCACGGTGGATCGAGATGGTGCGGCACACGTTGCAGACGCTCGGCCCCAAGGTGCTGGCCTCGCGCATGGTGCGCGACTACGTCGAGCGGTATTACACGCACGCGGCGCAGTCGCTGCGCAGGACCGTCGGGCCCGCCGAGGACGGCGAGGACGGCGGTGAGTTCGGCGCCGCGCGCGAGGTGGCCGGTTACCGGCGGCGCGCCGAAGAGGCGTGGCCGAAGATCACCATTACCGATGTCGACAGCACCGGGCTGCCGGACACGCCGGTGCTCGGCGCCAAGCTGACGCTGACCGCCACCGTGGCCCTGGACGGCCTCGCGCCCGACGAGGTCACCGTTCAAGGGGTGGTGGGCAGGGTGGACGCCAGCGACGCGCTGCTGGATCCGGTCACGGTCGAGATGTCGTACACCGGGACCGCCGAAGGCGGCAACCAGGTGTTCTCGACGACGCTGTCGCTACCGCTGGCGGGGGCGGTCGGGTACACGGTCCGCGTGCTGCCCCACCACCCGATGCTCGCTTCCAGCGCCGAACTCGGCCTGGTCACCCTGGCCCGCTGAGCTCAGGCGGGCTGGCTTTCCGAGGTGGTGCGCAGCCGCTCCAGCGCGGCGCGGACCTGGGCCGGGTCGGTGGTCTGCCAGAACGGCGGCAGCGAGGCGCACAGGTAGCCGCCGTAGCCGGCGGTGACCATCCGCGAGTCCAGCACTGCGACCACTCCGCGGTCAGTGACGCGCCGCAAGAGCCGTCCCGAGCCCTGGGCCAGCAGCAGCGCGGCGTGGCTGGCGGCGACGGCCATGAAGCCGTTGCCGCCGCGCGCGGCCACCGCGCGCTGCCGCGCCCCCAGTAGCGGGTCGTCCGGCCGGGGAAAGGGGATGCGATCGATGAGCACCAGCGAGAGCGACGGACCCGGCACGTCGACGCCCTGCCACAGCGACAGGGTGCCGAACAGCGACGTCTGCGGGTCGGCGCTGAACTGCTCGACCAGCGCCGAGGTGCTGTCGTCGCCCTGACAGAGCACCGGCGTCGACAACCGCTGGCGCATGGCCTCCGCGGCGGCCCGCGCGGCGCGCATCGACGAGAACAATCCCAGGGTCCGCCCACCCGCCGCGGTGATCAGCTCCTCGATCTCGGTCAGCTGTTCGGCGGAACCCGTGCCGTCGCGGCCCGGTGGCGGCAGGTGGGCGGCGACGTAAAGGATCCCCGCCTTGGCGTGGTGGAACGGCGAGCCGACGTCGATGCCGCGCCAGCGCGCGTCCCCGGTGTCCGCGGCGGTCAGCCCCCACGCCGCCGCCATGGCGTCGAAGGACCCGCCGATGGCCAGGGTCGCCGACGTCAACACCGTGGTGGAACGGGAGAACACCCGGTCGCGCAGCAGGCCGGCGACCGACAGCGGGGCCACCCGCAACACCGGGCGCGTGGCGCCCCTGTTGTCCTCGTGATCCAGCCACACCACGTCGGTGCGATCGGGGATCGCCGGGGCGAAGGACGTGAGGACGCGCGAGGCGGTGTCGGAGATCTCGCTCAGCGCCGCCACCGCTTCGGCGCGGGCCGCGGCGGCTTTCGCGTCGCTCGTGCCGTCGATCGCCGAGCGTGCCGCGCCGGCCGCGTCGCGCAGCGTGGTCAGGTAGGTGGCCAGCTCGTCGTCGAGGCGGTCGATGCGGCCCGGTGTGGCCTCGTGGATCGCCGCGGCGAAGTTGGCCGTCGTCGCCTCCAGGCGTTGTGTGAGTTCTGGATTCACCAGCCGGGCGATTCGGCGCGCCGCCACACCCAGGGCGGCCGGCGTCAGCTCGGCGGTTGCCACCGAGGTCACCCGGTCGACCAGCTCGTGGGCCTCGTCCACCACCAGCAA
>NZ_LZJJ01000136.1:0-26408 GCF_001667625.1 Mycobacterium sp. E1715 | reverse complement strand
TCCGACGAGGCTCGTCATCGCGGGTCCGACCACGGTGCCGTGGCGGGTCACGGCGCCCTCGAGGCACACCTCCACGTTGCGGATCCGCTTCATTACCTTGAGGTCCTGCCCGACCAGGTCGCCGGCATCCTGGTCCCAGTCGCGCTGACCGTGCACGAAGAACGTCCCGCTGCCGGCGTTGCCGTAGGCGATCGAGATGACCAGGTCGTCTCCCAAGCCGGAGCCTTCCGCGAGCGCCAACAGTTCGTCGTAGGAGCCGGCCCGCCCGATCGTGTTGGGCACGCTGGGCACCCCCGCCTCGTCGGCCAGCCGCGTCATCACGATCTTGGAGCCCAGCCGATTGCGCAGCTCGATCGGCGGATGCATGACTTCGAGGCCGGCCGACCGGGCGAGGGCCTGGATCTCCTCGTTCATCATCACAAAGCAGCACTTGCCGCCGGGACCTTTGCCGGCGATGAACTCGAGCGTCTCGGGATCGGACAGCAGGTGGCTGCAGACGTCGTCCATGGAATCGAAATCGCGCCGGTCGCGTCGCCGGGGCACGAACACGCGCGAGTGGGTGCCCTCGAACGAGTCAAAGTAGGTCAGGTAGAAGAAGTTTCGTATCCAGCGGTCGACGCCGAGCAGGTTGAACGGCGTCGGCGAGACGAAGAACAGCGGGACCTTGTTTGTGTGGAAGAACGCGCGGATGTCCGAGAGGCCTCTCAGCGGGCCGCGCCGCTCCGGTTCGGACACCCTCACGCCACCCGCGCCGACATCGACGCCCCGGGCGAGGGCGGTGCGGTCAGCGCGTCGGCGTTGCAATCACATACCGTCATTCCCCAAGTGTGGACCCGCGCTAGGCCGCGCGAAAGTGGAACGCCGGGGGCGCCGGCACTCCCTAGCCGAGTTCCTTCATGAACTCCTTAGCCAAAGGCCCAGCGGAGGCGGGGTTCTGGCCCGTGAACAGATTGCGGTCCTTCAGCGTGTAGGGCTTCCAGCGTTCGCCACGCGAGAAGTCGACGCCCATCTTCACCAGCTCGTCCTCGGCCGTCCACCGCGCCTTTTCCAGCAGCCCGACGCCGTCCTCTTCGTCGTTGGTGAAGGCCGTGACCTTGTAGCCGGCGAACGGTGAAACCCCGTTTCGCCGGGTAGCCATCATGGCAACCGGCGCGTGGCAGACGATGGCCAGCGGCTTGCCGGAAGCGAGCGCCGCGATCAGCAGCCGGCCCGAGTCGGCGTCCTGCCACAGGTCCTCCATCGGGCCGTGCCCGCCCGGGTAGTAGACGGCGTCGTAATCGTCGACCCGGGCGCTGGCCAGCTCGATGGGGCGGCGCAACTCCTCAGCCGATCGCAAGATCTCCTCCAGCTCTAGCGCGATCTCTTCGCTGCCGGCCATCGACGGACGCAGGCTCATCACATCCACGTGTGGGACAACGCCTTTCGGTGTGGCCACCACGACCTGGTGACCGGCGCCGGTGAGCTCGCGGTACGGGGCCGCGAATTCCTCGGCCCAATAGCCGGTCGGATGCCGCGTGCCGTCCTTGAGTGTCCAGTAGCTCGCGCCGGTCACCACGAACAGAACCTTCGCCATCGCGCATCCCCTCGTCAGCGTGCACCGGACCGGCCCACCCCAGCGTCGTCCATCACACGGGCCGTGTGCAACCGCTGGCCACCGCTACGACGCCGGTGCGAGCTGCCAGACGAGGTCACGCTTACTGGCGGTCGCGCGGTCGCACGACACCATGTGGCCGCTGGCGTCCTTGGAGGTCACATTCCGCATGGAACACGGGTGACCCGCCGCAGGCTTGTTCGCGGCGATGAGAGCCAGACCGAGCCCGATCAGGGCGGCGATCACGGCAGAGACAATCCCCAGGCGGATGTAACCGATTTGCTTGTCCGTGTTCTTCTCCGCCACGGTTCGCATGGGGCGCTCCTGCCGTCGATGCCTTGGATGGGTTGGGCCTTCTGTGCGGCCCGGCATCAGCATCGGCGGTAGGCCTTGGCAGATTCTCAAAAGCTCCTTGACGGCCCCACGCGCCCGGTCGCCCCGCCGGAATACACAGCGGCGTAAATGGCTCTTAACAAGTGCCGCCGCGCCGTCGTCGCCCAGAGTTTGCCAATTGGACGGCTAAGGAATAACAATTGGCGTGTCGTGCGAGCAGATGACGCCTGCAGGGGGATCATGACTTAGGGCGTCTCTATTCGAGGGGTGGTCGATGTGACGTCGGACGACTGGCAACCGGTGGTGCGAGTTGGCGAACCAAAGTTCGTAGCCGGCCTTGGCAACAGGATCAAAGTTGAGGTCAAGACGCGGGGGTGGCTGAGCCGAGACTGGCGCCGTTACTTCGGTCTGCAGGTATCACAGCAACGGCTCGATGCCAGGTACTCGTCGTACCCGTGCTGGGACGAGGTGCAGCGCATCGAGGGGACGTGTGCCGTCGACGAGGCGGAGCGTTACATCGAAATGATCGATGCCGCAATCCACTACGCGAACACCAGGCTGCGGCACGATACGCTGCCAAAGGCGGTGATGCAGGGGACGCTGCGGGACCAACGTGTATGCGCGGTGCGACGTCGCCAAGCGGCGCTCGATCAGCTGGCCAAGAAGTTGGCACGGCCTGAGGCTGGGTGAGGCCGCCGGCGAGGGATCCGGCGGCGAGGCAGTTTCACCATTAAGCCACTTAATTATCGCCATGTAATCAAACACGCGGGATAGAACACCCACCGCCGAACGAAAACGCAATCGCGTCGCGCAACCATTCTTCGAAAACTCGACCGGGCCGCAATGGCACTCGCGTCCTCCCGGTTAAGCAAATCACCGGCGGGCAGACGCAATACGATTTCGTTAATTGACTCGAGCGCAGCAAAGGGGCGCACCGACGACCATGCCTGCGCAGGCGGCGCAGTACCCTTACCGTGCCCGGAGTCGCAGCATCCGCATGTGCCCGGACCCGTCAAACCCCAAGCCGCGGAGGTGCCGATGGCCCGATCCGAGCCCGTCTTGTCCACCGTCGACAATCGCGTCGCGCTGATCACCGTCAACGACCCCGACCGGCGTAACGCGGTGACCGCCGAGATGTCGGCGCGCCTCCGCACCGCCGTCGAACAGGCCGAGGCCGATCCTGAGGTGCACGCGGTGGTGATCACCGGCGCCGGCAAGGCCTTCTGCGCGGGCGCGGACCTCAGCGCGCTCGGCGCCGCGGGCGGCGATAAGGCCGAGACCGGCCTGCAGCAGCTCTACGACGGCTTCATGGCCATCGGTGGCTGCCGGCTGCCCACCATCGCCGCCGTCAACGGCGCGGCCGTCGGCGCGGGTCTGAACCTCGCATTGGCCGCCGATGTGCGCATCGCGGGCCCGGCGGCCCTGTTCGACGCGCGATTCCAGCAGCTGGGATTGCACCCCGGCGGCGGCGCGACCTGGATGCTGCAGCGGGCGGTGGGCCCCCAGGTCGCACGCGCGGCCTTGCTGTTCGGCATGCGTTTCGACGCCGAGTCCGCGGTGCGCCACGGCTTGGCGCTCGCCGTCGCCGACGATCCGGTTGCCGCGGCCATGGAGTTGGCCGCCGGGCCCGCGGCCGCCCCGCGCGAGGTGGTGCTGGCGACGAAGGCCACGATGCGCGCGACCATCAGCCCGGGATCGCTGGATTACGAGCAGCACGTCTTCGCCATGCGCACGGAGCTCGGCCCGCAGGCGTACTCCATCCAATCGCCGGAATTCGCTCAACGACTGGCCGCGGCGCAACGCCGGTAGCACCGTCGCAGGTTCGCAGGTTGGGATCGGTAGCGACCCGACCAAAGTGTGCTTTGCTACGAAGAGGCCGGCAGACCCGGCGCCCTAGCGAAGGACATGCAAGTGGAGATCAACCGCACCCTTACCCGAATTGCCGCCGGGGCCTTGCTGGTCAGCGGCCTCGCGTCGGCCGGATCAGCTCTGGCCGAAGGGATCGCCCAGGCGCAGCCGGCTCCCGCACCGCAGGTGTACTGGTGCCCGAACCAGCCGTGGAACCCGGCATGGGGCGAGAACAAGTACTGGAATCAATGCTGGGACACCGACAACCCGCCGCACTACCCGCCCCCGCCGCCTTCGCACGCGCCCAGCTTCAACTGCGGCCTGTTCTGGTGCCCCGTACCGCCGCACTCCTGAGCCTTCAGAGGTCGAGCAGCGCGGTCATCGGTGACTCGACCAGATCC
This sequence comes from Mycobacterium sp. E1715, assembly GCF_001667625.1. Lineage (NCBI taxonomy): Bacteria > Bacillati > Actinomycetota > Actinomycetes > Mycobacteriales > Mycobacteriaceae > Mycobacterium > Mycobacterium sp. E1715. The sequence goes on along the minus strand of NZ_LZJJ01000136.1, from coordinate 22,235 downwards.
CGCAGCTCGGTGACGAACCGGGCCGCCTGTGCGCCGTCGGCGACGCGGTGATCGAAGACGCACGTCAGTGTCATCGTCTGGCGCACCACGACCCGATCATCGACGGCGACGGGGCGCGGTTTGATCGCGCCCATCCCCAGGATCGCCGCTTCTGGGTGGTTGATCACCGGCACGCCGTCGTCGGCGCCGAGCGCCCCGAAGTTGGTGACGGTGAATGTGGAGCCGCGTAACTCCCCCGGCGTCAGCGTGCCCGCCCGCGCGCCGCCGATCAACTCGGCTGCCCGAGTTGCCAGTTCGCGGGTGGTCTTGTCGTGCGCGTCGGTGATCACCGGGACCAGCAGGCCGCGCGGGGTGGCCACTGCGAATCCCAGGTGCACCCGCCGGTGGACCCGAATCTGCGGGCCGTCGGGCGAGTCGACCCATGTCGAGTTGACAATCTCGTTGTGCCGCAGCGCAATCAGCAGCAACCGCATCGTCAGAACGAACGGCGTGATCTTCTGGTCCGCCGGCGTTCGGTTCGACAGCCGCATGAGTTCGGTGCAGTCGACCGCGACGCTGACTTTGGCCGCGGGGATCTCCTTGTGCGACAACGTCATCTTCTCGGCCATTCTGGCCTGCACGCCGCGAACCGGCCGAACGTCGCCCCCGTTTTGGTCGGCCGCCGCCAGCACGTCCGCCCGGGTGATGATGCTGTCGGGATCGCGCTGCAGCGAGCGCAGGTCGACCATCAGTTCCTTGGCCAGTTTGCGCGCCGGCGGGGCGGCGAGCGGGCGGCCGGTCCGTCGGCTGGCGTCGATGCCGTCGTCCGCCCCGTAACCGACGAGTGTCGGCAGCGCCCCTGCCGTCGGGGGGGTGTCGTTGTTGAGCGGTGTGGTGTCGATGCGAACGAGCACCGCCCCCACGTCGAGCACATCGCCTTCGGCACCGTGCGTTTCGACGATTCGCCCGGCGTAGGGGCTGGGCAGCTCGACCTCGGCCTTGGCGGTCTCCACCGAGCACAACACCTGGTTGAGTTCGACATCGTCGCCCGCGACGACGTTCCAGCGCGTCACCGTCACTTCCTGTAATCCCTCGCCGAGGTCGGGAACCCGGAATTCCCTGATCTCGGCGCTCATGGCATTTCCAGCGCACGCTCGACGCAGTCCAGCAGCCGGTCGGGTCCGGGCAGCCACAGCCGCTCCAGTCGGGCCGGTGGGTACGGAGTGTCAAACCCGCAGGCGCGCAACACCGGCGCCTCGAGCTCGTAGAACATGTCCTCTTGAATCCTGGCGGCCAATCCGGCGCCATACCCGAGGCTGCGCGGGCCCTCGTGCATCACCACGCAACGCCCCGTCCGGCGAATCGACCCCGCGACGGTGTCGAAGTCCAGGGGAACGAGTGACCGCAGGTCGATGACCTCCAGGCTCCAACCGCGTTGGCGCTGGGCCTCTTCCGCGGCGCCGACCGCGGTGCTGACCAGGCTGCCGTAGGTCACGACGGTGACATCGGAGCCGGGCCGGCGCACCATCGCGCGGCCGATGGCCGGTTCGGGCCGCTCGGTGTCGACCGTGCCGCGCACCTGATAGCGCCGCTTCGGCTCGAGGTACATCACCGGGTCCGGGCAGGCGATCGCGTGGCGAAGCAGCCAGTAGGCGTCCGACGGGCTGGAGGGAACCACCACCTTCAGGCCGGCGGTGTGGGCCCAATACGACTCCGTGGAGTCCGAATGATGTTCGGCCGCACCGATTCCGCCGAAGGATGGGATCCGCACGGTCACCGGCATGTTGATCTCGCCGCGGGTGCGGGTGCGGTACTTCGCCAGGTGGCTGACCACCTGATCGAAGGCGGGGTAGGAGAAGCCGTCGAACTGAATCTCCGGCACCGGCACGAAGCCGCGGAGCGCCAGCCCCACCGCGATCCCGATGATGGCCGATTCCGCCAGCGGCGTGTCGAAACACCGTTTCTCGCCGAAGATTTCGGCCAGCCCTTCGGTGACGCGGAACACTCCCCCCTCGACCGAGACGTCCTCACCGAACACCAGCACCCGATCGTCGGCGGCCATCGCGTCGTGCAACGCACGGTTGAGCGCCTGCACCATGGTCAGCGACTGCGCGACGCCGCGCGCTGGGGCGGCGAGGGTTTCGTCGGAGCTGGCCGGACGGTCCGCGAGCTGCGTCATTCGCGTCTCCCCAGTTCGGTTCGCAACTGTCGGCGTTGCGACTCCAACCCGGGCGTCATCTCGGCGTACACCGTGGTGAACACCTCGTCGATGTCGAAATCGGGTGCGCCGAAGACCGCGTCCCGCAGTTCCGCGCGCATCCGTTTCGCGCGGGCGGCGACTCGGTCTTCCAAGCGGATCGACCACAGGCCCTCGTGCTGAAGGTAGGTGCGATAACGCGGGATCGGGTCGAGTGCGGCCCATCGGTCCACCTCGTCCTGCGTCCGGTAGCGGCTGGGATCGTCGGAAGTGGTGTGCGGTCCGAGCCGGTAGGTGACCGCCTCGATCAGGGCCGGCCCACCGCCGGTCCGGGCGCGGGCGGCCGCCTCGGCCATCACCGCGTAGCAGGCCAGCACGTCGTTGCCGTCCACCCGGATTCCCGGCATGCCGTAGCCGATTGCCTTGTGCGCGATGGACGGTGCCGCGGTCTGTTTGTGGACGGGCATCGAGATCGCCCACTGGTTGTTCTGCACGAAGAACACCGACGGCGTCGCGAACACGGCGGCGAAGTTCAGCGCCTCGTGCACGTCCCCGACGCTGGTGGCGCCGTCACCGAGGAAGGCCACCGTCACCGAATCCTCGCCGAGACGCTGCGCGGCCATCGCGGCGCCGACGGCGTGCAAGGTCTGGGTGCCGATCGGGATCGACGTCGGGGCGCAGCACTTCTTGGTGAATTCCAGTCCGCCATGCCAGGTTCCGCGCCAAACCGCGCCCACGTGAGCGGGCGGGATGCCGCGCACCAGGTACGCGCCGAGCTCCCGGTATTGGGGAAACAGCCAGTCCGTCTTGCGCAGACACGCCGTCGCGCCCACCTGGGCGGCCTCCTGACCGCGGCAGGACGCGAACAGCGCCAGCTCCCCCTGGCGCTTGAGGTTGACGAATTCGGTGTCCAGCTCGCGCGTGACCACCATCATTTCGTAGAGCCAGCACAACGTCTCGGCCGGAAGGTCGCGGCCGTACCGGGGTTCTCGGGTCGGTGTGCCGTCGGCGGCGACGAGTTGCACGGGCTCGAGATCGACGGTCATCGGCAATTGGGGCACCATCGCCATACCGTCTCCCTACCTCGGTGCCGCAGGGCCACAGCAAAAGCTCAGCCGGGACCTACCGCGAGCCGAAGCCGATCGCCAGCTACCCGAAAGGCTTCGCTCGCCGCGACACTGGCGTACCCACCATTATGCGCTCGAATGAGAACAGACCGCGGTGATCGCGAACGTGTCGCGCGCCCAGCGGCACCACGGCCAGGTGGCGGGTTAGTCGCAGGCTCCAGCCATCAGACGACTTCCGAATATCGCCGGTGACACTGCTTTCGCGGTTTCAGCCGGCGGCGGACTGCCCCGCCCTGCGCACGAGCATTTCCGCGTGCTTGAGCACCGGCGAGTCCACCATCTGGCCCTCGAACGCGAAAACGCCGCGCTCGGTGCGCGCCGCATCCAATACTCTTCGCGCCCAGTCGAGTTTCTCCTCGCTGGGACGGTAGGCGTCGCGCACGACCGGGATCTGAGTCGGGTGGATGCAGACGGTTCCGTGGAAACCCACGGCGACGGCGTCGGCGGCTTCGGCCCGCAAGCCCTCGACGTCGTGGATGTCCAGATGCACCGCATCCAGGGCGGCCCGGCCGAAGGTGGACGCCGCCAGCAGGACCGTCGACCGGACGTGGCGGGCAAAGTCGCGGTAGGTGCCGTCGGCCAGGCGGCTGGAACTGCCACCCAGGGCCGCGACGAGGTCCTCTGCACCCCACATCATGGCGACGGTCCCCTCCGCGGCGGCGATCTCGGTGCTGAAGACCGCACCGCGGGGCGTCTCGATCAGCGCGATGACGTCGCGCGGCGAAAGCGCCGAAACCTGCGCGGCCGATTCCGTCTTGGACAGCATCACGGTCGTGTAGGGCGTCTCGGCCAGGGCGTCCAGGTCGAGGCCGTGCTCCTCGGTGCCGGCCGCGTTGATCCGCACCACGGTGCGCTCGGGATCCAGCGGGGTCTCGCGCAGCGCCTTGCGCGCGGCGGGCTTGTCCGCCTCGGCCACGCCGTCCTCCAGGTCGAGGATCACCACGTCGGCCGCGGCCGCCGCCTTGGCGAATCGCTCGGGACGGTCCGCCGGGCAGAACAGCCAGCCCGGACCGGCGGCTTGCAGGTTCATCGGGACTCCTCCCCGTCCGGCCGCTTCTGAACCAGCGTCGTCCGCATCGCCCGCGCCACGACGTCACCGTGCTGGTTGCGCCCCGTGTGCTCGAGCGTGACGATCCCTTCCCCTGGCCGGCTCTTCGACTCGCGCTTGCCGGTACATGCGGTCTCGGCGTACAGCGTGTCGCCGTGGAAGATCGGTTTGGGGAATGACACCTCGGAAAAGCCCAGGTTGGCGACGATGGTGCCCAGCGTCAGCTGCGACACCGACAACCCGACCAGCGTGGACAGCGTGAACATCGAATTCACCAACCGCTCGCCCCGGAAGCCCGGCTGCTCGGCGGCCCACGCCGCGTCCAGGTGCAACGACTGGGTGTTCATCGTCAGCGTGGTGAACAAGACGTTGTCGGCCTCGGTGATGGTGCGGCCGGGCCGGTGCAGGTACGTCGTGCCGATCTCGAATTCCTCGAACCACAGTCCGCGCTGGAGGATTGACTTGTCGCTCACGACAGCCCCAGCGATCGCGCGATGAGCATCAACTGAACCTCGGTGGTACCCTCGCCAATCTCGAGGATCTTGCTGTCGCGGTAGTGCCGCGCCACCGGGTACTCATTCATGAAGCCGTATCCGCCGTGAATCTGGGTCGCGTCTCGGGCGTTATCCATGGCCGCTTCCGACGCGATCATCTTCGCGATGGCCGCCTCCTTCTTGAAGGGCTTGCCCGCCAACATCTTTGCCGCCGCGTCGTAGTAAGCAGTGCGGGCGACATGCGCGCGCGCTTCCATCCGGGCGATCTTGAAGCTGATCGCCTGATAGGAGCCGATCGGCTGCCCGAACGACTGGCGCTCCTTGGCATACTTGACGCTCTCGTCGACGCAACCCTGGGCGGCGCCGGTTGCCAGCGCGGCGATCGCGATGCGGCCCTCGTCCAGGATGGACAGGAAGTTGGCGTAGCCGGTGCCGCGGGGACCGAGCAGGTTCTCCTCCGGGACGCGGGCATCAGCGAAGCTCAGCGGATGGGTGTCCGAGGCGTTCCAGCCAACCTTGCTGTAAACCGGTTCGACGGTGAATCCCGATGTGCCATTGGGCACGATGATCGTCGAGATCTCTTTCTTGCCGTCACCGATCGTACCCGTGACCGCGGTGACGGTGACCAGTTTCGTGATGTCGGTGCCGGAGTTGGTGATGAACTGCTTGGAGCCGTTGATCACCCACTCCCCGTCATCGAGGCGCGCCGTGGTCCGGGTGGCGCCCGCATCGGAACCGGCACCCGGCTCGGTGAGCCCGAACGCGGCCAGCGCCCGGCCGGCCGTCAAGTCCGGCAGCCACTTGCTCTTCTGCTCTTCTGAGCCGAAGCGGTAGATCGGCATCGCGCCGAGGCTGACGCCGGCCTCCAAGGTGATCGCCACCGATTGGTCGACCTTGCCGAGTTCCTCGAGCGCCAGCGACAAGGCGAAGTAGTCGCCCCCCATGCCGCCGTACTCCTCGGGGAACGGCAGGCCGAACAACCCCATCTCGCCCATCTTGGCGACGACTTCGTAGGGGAAGCTGTGCTCCTCATCGTGTTTGGCCGAGACGGGCGCGACCACGGTGCGCGCGAACTCGGCCACTGTGTCGCGCAGATCCTCGTATTCCTTGGGAAGCGTTCCCGCGGCAATGGATGTCGTCATGTTTCGTCCTTACTCGAATCGGCTGCTGCTTCGGGCTCTTCGGGCACCAGCCGGGCCAGTACCTGGTCGACGGTGACTTGATCGCCGACGGACACCAGGAGCTCCACTCGTCCCGAAACCGGCGCGGAGAGCGAGTGTTCCATCTTCATCGCCTCAACGACCACCACGACGTCGCCCTCGGACACCTCGGCACCCGAGGCGGCTTGCACCGCGATCACGCTGCCCGGCATCGGGCTGAGGATCTCGGCCTGCTGCGCACCGGCCGCGCGGTGGATCTTGTGTTCCTCGGCCTCGCGCAGGTGCCACGCTCCGCGTTCGTCGGCGATCCACAGGTGTCGGTCGGCCTCCGCCCAGCGATATTCACGGCGCACCCCGTCCAGCGTGACGCCCATGCGGTCCTCGTCGACTTGCGCGGTGGCGGAATGGATCTCGCCCGCACCGACCTGCACCCGGGCGTCGGTGGGTGGCCCCCAAACCGACACGGTGTCGCTGCGCAGCGGCGTCTGCATCTCGGTCCGCACGGGAGCGGGTGCACCCCCGACCCGCCATCCGGTCGGCGCGGCCCAGAGGTTGCCCGCGGCGCGACGGTCCAGCGCCCACTGGCGATAAAGCCCCCCGGCGGCGAGCACGTCGTCGGGGGCGGGCCGCGGCGCGAAGTCCGCTACCCGCTCGTCCAGCAGCGCCGTGTCGAGGTCGCCGGCGCGCACCCGCTCGTCGGCGAGCAGGAACCGAAGGAATTCGATGTTGGTCTGCACGCCCAGGATTGCGGTCTTTGCCAGCGCCGCGTCGAGTTTCGCGAGCGCCTCGTCGCGGTCCTCGCCGTAGGCGATCACCTTGCTCAGCATCGGGTCGTAATCGCTGCCGACCACCGTGCCCGCCAGCAGCGACGAGTCCACCCGCACGCCGGCGCCGGACGGTTCGGATACCTGCAGCACCTGGCCGCCGGTGGGGAGGAATCCCCGGGCGGGATCCTCGGCGTACACCCGGGCCTCGATCGCGTGGCCCCGCAGTTCGATGTCGTCCTGCGCGAACCCCAGCTTCTCGCCCGCGGCCACCCGCAGCTGCCACTCCACCAGGTCCAGGCCGGTAACCGCCTCGGTGACCGGGTGTTCCACCTGCAGGCGGGTGTTCATCTCCATGAAGAAGAACTCGTCCGGCCGGTCGGCGGAGACGATGAACTCCACCGTGCCCGCGCCGACGTAATCGACGCTGCGGGCGGTGTTGCAGGCCGCCGCCCCGATACGCGCGCGTGTCTGCGGGTCGAGCAGGGGCGACGGCGCCTCCTCGATCACCTTCTGGTGGCGCCGCTGCAGGCTGCACTCGCGCTCGCCCAGGTGCACCACGTTGCCGTGCGTGTCGGCGAGCACCTGCACTTCGATATGCCTGGGGCGCAGTACGAATCGCTCCAGAAACAGGGTGTCGTCACCGAACGACGCGGCGGCCTCCCGTCGCGCGCCCACCAGCGCGTCGCGCAGCCGGCTCGGGTCGTCCACCAGGCGCATGCCCTTGCCGCCGCCGCCCGCCGAGGGCTTGATCAAGACCGGATAGCCGACATCTTCGGCGGCCGCCACCAACTCGTCGTCGCTCAGTCCGGGCTTGGCCACGCCGGGAACGACCGGCACGTCGAAGGCGGCTACCGCGTTCTTGGCGGTGATCTTGTCGCCCATCACCTGGATGGCCCGCGCCGGCGGGCCGAGGAACACCACGCCGGCCCGCTCGCAGGCGGCGGCGAATTCGGCGTTTTCGGAGAGGAATCCGTAGCCGGGATGGATCGCCTGGGCGCCGGTGCGCGCCGCCGCGTCGAGCACCTTCCCGATGTCGAGGTAGCTCTCCCGCGCGGCGGCGGGCCCCAGACGAACGGCCGTGTCGGCCTCGAGCACATGGCGGGCGTTGGCGTCGGGGTCGCTGTACACCGCGACCGATCGGATACCCAGCCGGCGCAGGGTGCGCATGACACGGACCGCGATCTCGCCGCGGTTGGCCACCAATACGGTCTCGAACATGGTCATCACATCCGGAAGACGCCGTAGGAGACCGGATCTAGCGGGGCGTGGGCGCATACCGAAAGGGCCAGCCCGACAACGGTTCTGGTGTCGGCGGGATCGATGATGCCGTCGTCCCACAGGCGGGCGGTCGAATAGTACGGGTTGCCCTGGTCCTCGTATTGCGCGCGGATGGGCGCCTTGAACGCCTCCTCCTCGTCGGGCGGCCACGGTTTACCGGCCGCGGCGAGCTGCTCGCCGCGCACCGTCGCCAGCACCGATGCCGCCTGCTCGCCGCCCATGACCGAGATGCGGGCGTTGGGCCACATCCACAGGAAGCGCGGCGAGTACGCCCGACCGCACATCGAATAGTTGCCCGCGCCATAGGATCCGCCGATCACGACGGTCAGTTTGGGCACCCGGGCGCACGCCACGGCGGTCACCATCTTGGCGCCGTGCTTGGCGATGCCGCCGGCCTCGTAGTCGCGGCCGACCATGAAACCGGCGATGTTCTGCAGGAACAACAGGGGGATCTTGCGCTTGTCGCACAGCTCGATGAAATGGGCGCCCTTCAAAGCGGATTCGCTGAACAGGACGCCGTTGTTGGCGATGATCCCGACCGGGTGTCCGTGGATGCGGGCGAACGCGGTCATCAGCGTCTTGCCGTAATTGGCCTTGAACTCGCTGAATTCGCCGCCGTCGACCAGCCGAACGACCACCTCGTGCACGTCATAGGGCACCCGCGGATCGGGCGGCACCACGTCGTAGAGCTCGCTCTGCGGATGCTTGGGCTCGACCACGGGCCGGACCTCCCACTGGCCGGGTTCACGGGGGCCGAAGGTCGCGGCGATGGCCCGCACGATGCGCAGCGCGTGCTCGTCGTCGTCGGCGAGGTGGTCGGTGACACCGGAGACCCGCGAGTGCAGGTCGCCGCCGCCGAGTTCCTCGGCCGATACGACCTCGCCCGTGGCGGCCTTCACCAGGGGCGGACCGCCGAGGAAGATCGTCCCCTGCTCGCGCACGATGACGGCCTCGTCGCTCATGGCAGGCACGTAGGCGCCGCCCGCCGTGCACGATCCGAGGACCGCGGCCACTTGGGGAATCTCCTCGGCGCTCATGGTCGCTTGGTTGTAGAAGATCCGGCCGAAATGCTCGCGGTCGGGGAACACCTCGTCCTGGCGGGGCAGGAAGGCGCCCCCGGAGTCCACCAGGTAGATGCACGGCAGGCGATTCTGCAGGGCGACTTCCTGTGCGCGCAGGTGCTTTTTGACGGTCATCGGGTAGTAGGTGCCGCCCTTGACCGTGGCGTCGTTGGCGACGATCACGCACTCGCGCCCCGACACCCGGCCGATCCCGGTGATGATTCCGGCGCCGGGGGATTCGTCGTCGTACATGCCGTTGGCCGCCAGCGGGGCCAACTCCAGGAACGGGCTGCCGGGGTCGAGCAGTCGATCCACCCGTTCGCGCGGCAGTAGCTTGCCGCGGCTGACGTGACGTTCGCGGGCGCGTTCGTTGCCGCCCAGCGCGGCGGCCGCCAGCTTGGCGTTCAACTCGGCTACCAGCCGGCGATGCTCGTCGGCGAACGATGGCGCGGTCATCACTGCTGAACTCACGAATGCCTCCCGGTCCTCGCCAGCACAAGCGGCGGTTCGGTCTTGTCGAGCACCTCGTCGACCGAAACGCCGGGGGCGGTCTCGACCAGGTGCAAACCGTCATCGCATACGTCGATGACGGCCAAGTCAGTGATGATGCGGTTGACACAACCCGCACCCGTCAACGGAAGGGTGCACCGCTCAACGACTTTCGGGCTGCCGTCGCGGGCCGTGTGCTCCATCATCGCGATCACCTTCCGGGCGCCGTGGACGAGGTCCATGGCGCCGCCCATGCCCTTGACCAGCTTTCCGGGAATCATCCAGTTGGCGAGGTCGCCGGTGGCCGAGACCTGCATGGCCCCCAGCACGGCGACGTCGAGGTGTCCGCCGCGAATGATGCCGAACGAGGCGGAGGAACCGAAGAACGCCGCACCCGGCATCGTGGTGATCGTCTCCTTACCCGCGTTGATCAGATCCGCGTCGACGTCCTCGGGCTCCGGATACGGGCCCACGCCCAGGATTCCGTTTTCCGAATGTACGACGACGGTGACACCGGCCGGAATGTGGTTGGGCACCAGCGTGGGCATCCCGATGCCGAGGTTGACGTATTGGCCATCCTCGAATTCGGCGGCCACCCGTGCGGCCAGGCCCTGCTTGCTCCAGCTCACGGGCGCACCGTCACCTTCTCGATCGGCTTGGCCGGGTCCGGCACATGCACCACCCGATGCACGAAGACGCCGGGCGTGTGCACCGCGGCGGGGTCGATCTCGCCCGGCTCGACCAGATGCTCGACCTCCGCGATGGTGATCCTGCCGGCCGTGGCGCAGTCGGGGTTGAAGTTCGCCGCGGCCGCCCGGTAGACGAGATTGCCGTGCCGGTCGCCCTTCCAGGCGTGCACCAGCGCGAAGTCGGTGCGGATCGCCCGCTCGAGAACGTAGGTCACGCCGTCGAACTCGCGCGTTTCCTTGGGCGGCGACATCACCGCCACCCCGCCGGAAGCGTCGTAGCGCCACGGCAGGCCGCCGTCGGCGACGGGGGTGCCGACGCCCGCGGGCGTGTAGAACGCGGGGATGCCGGCGCCACCGGCGCGCAACCGCTCCGCGAGCGTGCCCTGCGGGGTGAGCTCCACCTCCAGCTCACCGGCGAGGAACTGGCGGGCGAATTCCCTGTTGTCACCGAAATACGAGGCGACGGCCCGGCGAATTCGCTTGTGGTGCAACAGCGCTTCCAGTCCGACGCCGTAACCGCCGCAGTTGTTGGACACCGTCTCCAGGTCGCGGACGCCGGTCTCGACCAGCGCGGCGATCAACGCCTCGGGGATGCCGCAGAACCCGAAGCCCCCGACCGCCAAAGACGACCCGTCGGTTATGTCGGCAACCGCCTCGGCGGCCGTTGCCACCACCTTGTCCATCGCCGCAGCAGCCTCCTTGCCGTCGGGCGGGGTTTTTTGAGTTAATCTCCATTAACTCAGGGTGAGAATACCATCGTCGATCCCCCCGGTCCAGGGACGGCAAGACCGGGCCGTCGCCGTCCATTAGGGCAGGTTAACCGGTCGAAGACTCGTGCTAAGTTAGTGACGATTAACCAACCGGACGGGGGTTCGTCATGACAACGTCCACCTCGGACGGCCAACCCGGCGCGCCGGATGTCCCAAATCGACGCAGCCAGTTGAAATCCGACCGGCGTCTCCAGCTGCTGGCGGCCGCCGAGCGCCTGTTCGCCGAGCGCGGCTTCCTCGCGGTGCGGCTGGAAGACATCGGGGCCGCCGCCGGTGTCAGCGGCCCCGCCATCTACCGGCACTTCCCCAACAAGGAGTCGCTGCTGGTGGAGCTGCTGGTGGGCATCAGCGCCCGCCTGCTCGCGGGCGCTCGCGGCGTGCGGGCTCGCAGCTCCGACGCGGCGACGGCGCTGGACGGGCTGATCGACTTCCACCTGGACTTCGCGTTCGGCGAGCCCGACCTGATCCGCATCCAGGACCGCGACCTCGCGCACCTGCCCGAAGCGGCCGAGAAACAGGTGCGCAAAGCGCAACGCCAATACGTCGAGGTGTGGGTCGGGGTGCTGCGCGAGCTGGACCCCGACCTAGCCGAGGCCGACGCCCGGCTGGCGGCCCACGCGGTCTTCGGCCTCCTGAATTCGACGCCACACAGCATGAAATCCCCCGACATGTCGCGCGGAAAGTCGGCCCGCACCGCGCGGTCGCGCGCCGTGATGCGGGCGATGACCGTCGCCGCGCTGGCCGCCGGGAACCAGTGCCCCTGAGTCACCGCTGTGAGGTGATTCGCCGTTCGTGCGCCCGGCGCAGGTACTCTGCAATCCATGAGGTGGACATGAACGATTCACGTCCCACCGACCGGTTCAGCCCCTCTCTGCCGGGGTCGGGACCGCAGGGCCAGTGGTATCCGCCCGCCGACCCCGCGTACGCCGATCAGGCGCCCTACGCGCCCACCTATGGCGGGCAGGCTCCGCCGTGGGCACCCAACATGAACGAGACCAACACCACCAGAGAGTTGCCGGCGTACTGGCAGCACGAGCTGCCTCCGTCGGGACAACACCCGGGGTCGGCTCCCCCGCCGCCGGATGGCCCGAAACCTCCGCCGCGGTGGCTGTGGATCGTCGCCGGCGCCGCCGTGCTGCTGGTGGTCGCCCTGGTCATTGCCCTGGTGCTGGTGAACGACGCGATCAAGACTCAGACCGCCGTCCCGCCGCTGCCCGCCATGCCGGAGACGACTCCGACGCTGCCGAGCCCGTCGACCCGCACGTCGACGCCGCGCATTCCGGCGCCGGTGCCGCCCACCGGCGGCTCCCCGACGCCCACCGAGTCCACCGGCCCGGCCGCGATGCAGGACATCGTCTACAGCGTGGCCGGCGAGGGCCGGGCGATCAGCATCATGTACATCGACACCGGCGACCTGATCCAAACCGAATTCAACGTCGCGCTGCCGTGGACCAAAGAGGTCAGCCTGTCCAAGGCGGCGGTGCACCCGGCCAACGTCACGGTCGTCAACATCGGCCACAACGTCACGTGCTCGGTCACCGTCGACGGTGTCCAGATGAGCAAGCGCGTCGGCGTGGGCCTGACGATCTGCGACTCGAGGAGCTAACCGCCCGACGACGGTTCGGCCGCGAGGGCGCCGCGGGCCGGAACCCGGACCGCCAGCATGGCCAGCAGACCGGCGAGCAGTACCAGTGAGATGCCGCCCAGCCCGGCGCGCACGGCGCCGAATACGTCCACGAAGACCGAGAACAGCCACGGCGCGACGAACGCGACCGCCCGCCCGGTCATCGTGTACAGGCCGAAGGCGACGCCTTCCCTGCCGTGTTTGGCCATCTGCAGCAGCAGGGCACGCGAGGACGACTGCGACGGCCCGATGAACATGCACAGCAGGAGCCCACAGATCCAAAACGCCACCGAACCGGACAGCAGCATCAGGGTGAGCCCTAAGACGACGATCGCGGCCAGCGAAGTCACGATGACCGGTTTCGACCCGGCCCGGTGATCGACGAACCCGCCCAGGACCGCCCCTACCGCCGCCACCACGCTGGCCACCACACCGAACACCAGCACGTCACCCTGCGAGATGCCGTACACGTTGACGCCGAGCACGGCGCCGAACGCGAAGATCGCCGCCAGCCCGTCTCGGAAAAGCGCGCTGGCGAATAGGAAGTAGACCAGATTGCGGTCTCGCCGCCACTCCGCGGAGACCTCGCTCCACAGCTTGCGATAACCACCGAGCATGCTCGTCGGCTCGTAGATCTCGCCCGAGTCGGGAAGCCGATGCGCGACGAACAACAACGGCAAGGCAAAGATCGCCAGCCAGGCCGCCGCGACCAACATCGCCTCGCGGACGTAAAGGCCGTCGTGAATGGGCACCCGCAAGAACCCACGCGTCGCATCCGGCCCGGAGCCCCGCCCGGAGATGAATCCGCTGTAGACCACGAGCAACAGCAGGACGCTGCCGACGTAACCCGCCGCCCAGCCCAGACCCGAAATCCGGCCGGCGGTCTGCGGCGTCGAAAGTTGGCGCAGCATGGCGTTATACGGGACGCTGGCCAGGTCGCTGCAGGCCGCCGTAGCCCCCATCAGCACCAGCCCGGCCCACAGGTAGCCGGGGCGGTCGTGGATGAAGAACATCGCGCACGTCAGCGCGACGGCCAACGCGGTCAACACGCTCAAGGCCACCCGCCGGCGATGTGGGGACTCCACCCACACGCCGACGGCCGGCGCCAGCAGCGCGACCGTCAACCCGGCGATGGCGGCGGCGCGCCCCAACCAGCTTGCCGGCGTGGTGGCGCCGGAGATGCCCACCCCCACGCTGGTGGTCAGATACACCGAGAAGACGAAGGTTGCCACGATCGCGTTCAGGCCGGTGGAGCCGCAATCCCATAGCGCCCACGCCACCACCCGGGACGGCACCGGCGTGAGTGAACGCGACGACGGCTGGCCCATGCCCGGCAGCCTATGTGTTTGGCAGCCGACCCGCCGCGCCCGGCTTCGCCGCGCTCGCGATCGCTGCAATGTGTTTGGCAGCCGACCCGCCGCGCCCGGCTTCGCCGCGCTCGCGATCGCTGCAATGTGTTCGGCAGCCGACCCGCCGCGCCCGACTTCGCCGCGCTCGCTGTCTACGATTGGCTCATGCCGATCCCCGCGCCCAGCCCAGACGCGCGTGCCGTTGTGACCGGAGCCTCGCAGAACATCGGCGAGGCGCTGGCCACCGAACTGGCCGCGCGCGGACACAGCCTGATCGTCACCGCGCGACGCGAAGACCTGCTCAACGAACTGGCCGCTCGCCTGAGCGACAAGTACCGCGTCACCGTCGACGTGCGCCCCGCCGACCTCGCCGATCCTGGCGAACGGGCGAAATTGTGCGAAGAACTGGCCGCCCGGCCCATTTCGATCCTGTGCGCCAATGCCGGCACCGCGACCTTCGGCCCGGTGGCGACGTTGAATCCCAATGGCGAGAAGGCCCAGCTGCAGCTGAATGTGCTGGGCGTGCACGACCTGACGTTGGCGGTGCTGCCCGGCATGGTCGAGCGCAGGGCCGGCGGGATCCTGATTTCCGGTTCGGCAGCGGGCAATTCGCCGATTCCCTACAACGCCACCTACGCGGCCAGCAAGGCGTTCGCGAACACCTTCAGCGAGTCGCTGCGCGGCGAACTGCGCCACTCGGGCGTGCACGTCACGCTGCTGGCTCCCGGACCCGTGCGCACCGACCTGCCCGACGACGCCGAACGGTCGCTGGTCGAGCGGCTGGTGCCGGAATTCCTGTGGATCTCCACCGAACACACCGCCCAGGTGTCGCTGGATGCCTTGGCGCGCAACAAGATGCGGGTGGTTCCGGGCCTGACGTCGAAGGCGATGTCGGTGGCCAGCGGGTACGCCCCGCGCGCTATCGTCGCGCCCATCGTCGGCAGCTTCTACAAGAAGCTGGGCGGCAGCTAGCCCCTACTTCCGGCGGCGGCGGCCGGTGCCGAAGATGTTCTTGGTGATCTCGCGTATCGCCGTGTTGATGCCGCTTTTCACCGTCGGGTTACTCAGCACCTCCTCCCACATGGCGGGGCCTTTCGGCTCCGCCGGCTGTGGCATCGGCGGCGGCGGCTCGTTCGCCGGGACGGGCGGGTAGTCGGACTGGGCCTGCGGCGGCTGGGCCTGAGGATCCGGCGCACCGGCCTGGGGCTGCGCCGGTTGCTCGATCGTCTGACCGTATTTCTGCTGCAGCGCACTGCTTTTCGCCGTTGCCGCTATCGCGTCGTTTCCAATCGACGCCATCAGCGACCGCGGCACGCGCATGCGGGTCCACGCGACGGGCGTGGGCGCGCCCTTCTCGGACAGCACCGTGACCACGGCCTCCCCGATACCCAGCGACGTCAGCGCCGATTCCAGGTCGTAGACATCGGTTTTCGGATACGTCCGCACGGTCTTGCTCAGCGCCTGTTGATCGTCGGGGGTGAACGCCCGCAGCGCGTGCTGGATCCGGGCGCCGAGCTGGGAGAGCACATCGTTGGGCAGGTCGGTGGGCAGTTGCGTGCAGAAGAACACCCCGACGCCCTTGGAGCGGATCAGCTTGACGGTCTGCTCGACCTGCTCGAGGAACGCCTTGGAGGCGTCGGCGAACAACAGGTGCGCCTCGTCGAAAAAGAAGACCAGCTTGGGCTTGTCGATGTCGCCGACCTCGGGCAGCACCGCGAACAAGTCGGCGAGCACCCACATCAGAAACGTGGAGAAGATGACCGGGCGTAGCGACTGACCGCTGAACTCGAGCAGCGAGATGATGCCGTGACCCTGGTCGTCGACGCGCAGCAAGTCCTGAGGATCGAGCTTCGGCTCGCCGAAAAACGTGTCGCCGCCCTCGCCGGCGAGGTTGACCAGCGCCCGCAGGATGACGCCCGCCGTCGTCGGTGAAACGCCGCCCAGGTCTTTCAGGTCGGCCTTGCCCTCGTCGCTCGCCAGGTGGCTGATCACGCCACGCAGATCACCCAGGGTGACCAGCCGACGGTTCGCCTGCTGGGCCCAGTGAAAGATCAGCCCCAGCGTCGACTCTTGAGTGGCGTTGAGCCCCAACACTTTCGACAGCAGAACCGGACCGAAGCTGGCAACCGTCGCGCGGACCGGCACGCCCAGTCCCCCGGTGCCCAGCGACAAGAACTCCACCGGGAAGCCGGTCGCCGCCCAGTCGTCGCCCGTGTCTTTGGCGCGCGCGGCGGTCTTGTCGTTGGCCTCCCCCGGCCGGGCCAGACCCGACAGGTCGCCCTTGACGTCGGCCATCATCACCGCAACGCCCGCCGCACTGAGTTGTTCGGCGATCAGCTGAAGTGTCTTGGTCTTCCCCGTTCCGGTCGCACCGGCCACCAGGCCGTGCCGGTTGATCGTGGCCAGGGGGATGCGAATCTGCGCCGTCGGGTCGACGGCGCCGTCGACGACGACCGTGCCCAATTCGAGTGCCTGCCCGTCGACGGCGTACCCGTTGGCCATCCGGCGCGCGGGTGTTTCCGCGGATTCGGTGCTCATCGTGGTGCCCCCGTTCCCAGTGCTTCGGCAGGTGGTCCGGCAACGCTCACACTACTTCTCCGGCGCAATTAGGGGCGATGGCCGGCGCGGGCGGCGCGGGAGCCTAGTCTGAGCGCTGTGCGAGACGAGTTGGTGTGGATCGACTGCGAGATGACGGGGCTGGACCTCGGCTCCGACAAGTTGATCGAAATCGCGGCCCTGGTCACCGACGCCGATTTGAACATCCTGGGCGACGGCGTCGACGTGGTTATCCACGCCGACGACGAAGCGTTGTCGTCGATGATCGACGTGGTCACCGAAATGCACACGCGTTCAGGGCTGATCGACGAGGTGCGGGCGTCGACCGTCGACCTGGCTACCGCCGAGGCGATGGTGCTCGACTACGTCGGCAAGCATGTCAAGCAACCCAAGACGGCGCCGTTGGCGGGCAATTCCATCGCCACCGACCGTGCGTTCATCGCCCGCGACATGCCCGCGCTGGATTCGTTCCTGCATTACCGGATGATCGACGTGAGCTCGATCAAGGAGCTCTGCCGGCGCTGGTATCCGCGGATCTATTTCGGCCAGCCGGTCAAGGGGCTCGCGCACCGCGCGCTGGCCGACATTCACGAATCGATCCGCGAGTTGCGGTTCTACCGCCGGACGGCGTTCGTCTCCCCGCCGGGACCTTCTACCAGCGAGATCGAGGCCGTAGTCGCCGAACTGGAGGGCGACGGCGGCACCCCGAACGAAATCGATTCGGCCACCGAGCCACCGACCGGCTAGTATCGACGTCGCCGCTCGAAGGCCTCGAGGCCGCCGGCGGCGATGGTGGCTGTAGTTCAGCTGGTAGAGCACCAGGTTGTGATCCTGGATGTCGCGGGTTCGAGCCCCGTCAGCCACCCCAATCGGCCGGAGGCCCGTGTTGCTTCCTGACCGCCGGGTCGTTGCGGCCCCCGGCACGCGATTGCACCCTGAACGGGAGGGACAGCGCGCCGTGCCGCCGAACCGCCAATTGCTCCCCCTGAACGCGGCCATTATGGGTTGCGCTGTCCTGCTCGCGGGCTGCGGGGGGTCGAACCACACGGCGACCACCGTCACGTCGACGGTGCCGGCAGCGACCAAGACGGTGACCGTGACCGCCGTGCCGCCGCCCCCGCCGGGACCGAAGACGACCATCGAGTCGGACGGCACGTTCATCGTCGGCAGCGACATCGCACCGGGCACCTATCGCAGCGCCGGGAAATACGGGTGCTATTGGGCGCGTCTGCGCAGCCTGGACACCAATGACATCATCGACAACAACGTCAACGACGGCCCGCAGGTGGTGCAGATCCTGCCCACCGACCGCGCGTTCATGACCAGAAACTGTGCGGCCTGGCACAAGGTCGACTGAACCGCACGTCAGGTGTTGGCGTTGCCCGCTTTCCACTGCGGCCAGGGAATGTTCCAGTCGCCCAACCCCTCGGTGCCGGGCAGCGTCGGCCCCACAGTGTTGATGACCTCGACAATGTCGCCGGTCTTGCTGTGGTCATAGAACCACTCGGCGTTGCTGGGGCTCACGTTCAGGCACCCGTGGCTGGTGTTGGTGTGCCCCTGGGCGCCGACCGACCAGGGCGCGGAATGCACGAAGACGCCGCTATAGGACATCTGGGTGGCCCAGTCCACTTCGGTGCGATATCCGTTGGGCGAGTTGACCGGAACACCGTAGGTCGACGAGTCCATGATGATGTGCTTGAACCGGCCGCCGATGATGTAGAAGCCGTTGTCCGTCGGCGTGCTGTCCTTGCCCATCGACGTCGGCATCGTCTTGACCACCTCACCGTTGACGCGCACGGTCACCGTCTTGGTGGTGTCGTCGGCGGTCGAAATGACCTCGTCGCCAATGGTGAAGTGGGTCTTGACGTTGTCCTCGCCGAACATTCCGTCACCCAGGTCGACGCCGTAAGTGTTGACCGCCACATCGATGGCCGTCCCGGATTTCCAGAAATGCTCTGGGCGCCAACGTACTTCGCGATTGTTGAGCCAGTAGAAGGCGCCCTCGACGGGCGGGTTTGTGGTGATCTTGATCGCCTTCTGCGCGGCGGCGCGGTCCGCGATGTTCTCGTCGAACCGGATCGCCACCGGCTCACCGATGCCCACCACCTCGCCGTCGCCCGGGGCGACGTAGGGCATCGTCAGGTGGGCGGGCGAACTGGTCTGGAAGGTCATCTGCCGATTCGCCGCGCCCCCCATGCCCAGCGCTTTCACGCTCAGGGTGTAGCGCCTGTTGTAGCCGAGTTGCTCGGTGGTCGACCAGCGCAGCCCGTCGGGGCTGAGCTGCCCGCTGATGGATTTGCCGTTCTCGTTGACCATGGTCACCGACGCGAGAACACCGTCGGCCACGCTGACGGTCACAGGGGCGTCGACGGTGACACCGACGGCCCCGTCGGTCACCGAGGAGGTCAGCTTCGGGACGAGCAGGTCCGCGAATGGGGTGCCCTTGTCGAAGATCACTTTCGCCGGGGCAGCGGTATGGCTGCCCCCGCAGGCGACGCCGAACACAGCAACCGAAGCGATCGCGGCGGCCAGCCACGATCGTCGTCTGCGCAAAGGCGTCATCGAGTGACCTTCCACGAAATCCGATGTAGTTGGTCACCGCTGACCAGAAACAGTGCATGCATTGTAATGCGTTTTGTGCACAAGCACGCCGACCTTGACAGGTCCGTGATCAGGTGTCACGCAGGGCCGGCCGGAAGGTGCGCTCAGGCCGGTTGGCCGACCCTGTCGCGGCGGCCTCTACCCGCGCGAGCCAAGAGTGGGCTAGTGACGATACGTCGCGGCTTTGGTGGGCCACCTCCGGATCGACGGGCGCTCCGGCTCGGCCGCGTCAGCGGCCCAGCGCCGCCGCCCCACCGCGGCGGCCGCGTCTTCACCCGTATCGGACCGTTGCCGCAGCACCTCCAACGGTTTGGGGGCCCACCACGTCCATCGGCCGAGCAGGTGGATGAACGCGGGCACCAGGACCATCCGCACCAGGGTGGCGTCGGCGAGGACGGCCAGGGTCAGGCCGACGCCGAGCATGCGCATGAACGACACGTGCGCGGGGATCAACGCGGCGAAGGAAATCGACATCACCACCGCCGCGGTGGTCACCACCCGGCCGATGCCGGCGATGCCCAGGGCCGTGCTCTCGTCGGTGGCGGCGCGCGCCTCGGCCGAAGTGGGCGGCGTTTCCTGGATGGCTTGCGACGCCTGCCAGTATTCGTGGATCCGGGATACCAGGAACACCTCGTAATCCATGGCCAGGCCGAAGGCGATGCAGAACAACAGCACCGGGATGTTGGCGTTCAACGTGCCGTTGGGCGTGGTGCCCAGCGCGCCGAGGTTGCCGTCCTGGAAGATCCACACCATGGCCCCGAATGCGGCCGTCAGCGACAGCAGGTTGCACGCCAACGCTTGCAGCGGCAGCACCGCGCTGCCGGTCAGCAGGAACAGCAGCGCGAAGGTGATGACGGCGATCAACCCGAACACCAGGGGTAACCGCTTGGTGATCGCGCCGACGCTGTCGCGGTTGATCTGCGCCAGCCCGGTCATCTCCGTCGACCGTCCCGCCGGTCCGGGGACCTTGTGCAGCTGGTCGAGCTGCGCGTTCGACGCCTGCGAGTAGAGGGGCGCGCTGCTGGCCACGGTCAAGAAGGCGCCGCCGTTGGCAGCGCCGGCGGCCGTCGCGGGCGGTCCCATCCGGTTGCCGGCGACGAATGTCCCGGTCGGGGCGGTGACCGAGGAGACGTCGGACACGCGCGACAGCGCGGCGGCGTAGCGGTTCAGGTCGGCGGCCCCCACGCCGCGGGCGTCGGGGACGACGACGGTGACGCCGTTGCCGAATCCGTTGGCGAAGTCGTCGTCCAGCATGTCGGCGACTTGGCGCGCCGACGCGGACCGGGGCAGCACCCGCTCGTCGGGAAAGCCCCACTTCACGCCCAGGAACGGGACGCCGAGCAGGAGCAGCAACGCGACGACGCTGAGACCGACCGGCAGGGCGTGGCGCAACACGTATCGGGTCGACCGGTACCAGAACTGCTCCTCGAGCGGCTTGTGCGCGTGATCACGGAACGACCGCTGCCCGTGCAGGATGCGATGCAGCACCCGGCGGCCGTCGAGGGAGTCCAGCCGGGGACCCAGCAGCGCGATCGCCGCGGGGGTGACGACGACCGCCGCGATCGCGACGATGGCCGCGGTGGCCACGATGGTGTAGGCCGACGATTTCAGGAAGTACATCGGGAAGACCGCCATCACAGCCATCGACAACCCGACCGTGGTGGCGGAGAACAGCACCGTGCGACCCGCGGTGGACATGGTCCTGCGCAGTGCCCGCTCCCGGTCGCCGCTGCGCGCCAGCTCCTCGCGGAAACGACTGATGATCAGCAGGTTGTAGTCGATCGCCAGGGCGAGTCCCATCGCGATGCTCAGGTCCAGCGCGTACGTCGACACGTCGGTGGCGAAGGTGATCAGCCGCAACACCGACATGGTGCAGACGATGGCGAGGGTGCCCAGCACGATGGGCAGTGCCGCCGCCACCACGCCACCGAGCACCCAGACCAGCACCGCGAAGCTCAGCGGGATCGCGATGGACTCCATCAACAGCAGGTCACGCTCGTTCTGGTCGTTGATCTGGGCGTACGCCACGGCCATGCCGCCGGCGCGCACCGTGACGCCGTCGCGGTCGTGCACCAATTGGTCGGTGAGCCGGCTGGCGTACTTCTGGGCGTCGTTCTCGCCGCCCTTCAGGCCGGCCACGATCATCCCGGACTTCTGGTCCTTGCTGACCAGTTGGGCGGCGGCCTGCGGCGGGGCCGTCCACGCCGACGACACGTTCAGCACCCATGGTGATGTCTTCAAGCGGTTGGCGATGTCGGTTCCGACGTCGCGCGCCTGATAGCTCTGGGCTCCGTCCGGGGCGGTGACGACGATGATCATCTGCTGGTCGGTCTGGTTGAACTTGTCCCGCAGTACCTCGGTGGCCCGCGCGGATTCCGAGGTCGGGTCCTGAAAGCCGCCCCCCGACAGGTTGTTGATCACCGGAAGACCGAAGACGGCCGCCGCAACGAGGACCAGGAAGGCGAGCCCGATGATGCGGCGCGGCGCGGCGATGGCAACTCTGGTGATCGCCTGCAGCATCTTCGGTCCTTTCAGCTCGAAGTCCCCCGGCGTATCCCTATACCCGAACCGGACGCACTGACCCACCTTCACCGGGACGGGCGGCCATGTTTGGTAATCGATCACTCGGGTATCGGAGTCAAACGGGAGACCGCACTGCGTCATTCGCTGTGCGGAGCGACTGTTCGGCTGGGCGATAAGCGGATTGGATGCGTGATGACCTCGACGGACGACGCCATCAGCATGAGGCATCCAACCGAAGACGACCTCGCCGCCGTGTATGCGAACCAGGCTCGCACTTTCGGTGATCCGGTCGACCCACGCGGCGTCGAGGCGTGGAAACGACGCGTCAGCGTCGATGACATCCTCGTTGCCGAGGACGCCTCCGATCCTCAGCAACCGTTCTTGGTGGGGACGTCGATCATCTATCCCACGCGACTCACCGTGGCGGGCGGCGCCAGCCTGCGGGCCGCGTGGCTGACGATGATCGCCGTCGCGTCCACTCACCAAGGCAAGGGCGTCTGGGGGCAGCTCAGCGCGAAGGGGC
>NZ_LZJJ01000135.1:0-28279 GCF_001667625.1 Mycobacterium sp. E1715 | reverse complement strand
CGCCACGCTCGAAAACCCCGGCCAGGATGAGATGGCCCAGGCTGCGCTGGGCCCACAGCGCCATTTCCGTGATGAGCACGGCGTTGGATGCCGGCTGATCCATGGGCATTGCCGGACTTCCCGGACCGCCGTGCTGCACGATCGTCAGATCCAGTTGGCTGCACAACTGCCAAATCGGCTCATCACGGAAATGGCGCTGTGGGCCCAGCGCAGCCTGGGCCATCTCATCCTGGCCGGGGTTTTCGAGCGTTACCCCACGCTACGGTTCGCCCCTACAGAGCAGGGCACACTGTGGGTACAGCAGCAACTGATGACGCTCGATGCGATGGTCCCGACGATGAAGTCCGAAGCCGGCAACCGCACGTACGGCATGTTCGGTGGTTCCTCGGTCGATGGGCTTACCCTCACGCCGAGTCAGTACGCCCAGCGGAACTGCTACCTGGCCAGCGAATTGGCGCCCTTTGAATCAGTGATGATTGATTTCATGGGTGCAGACCACATTCTATGGGGAAGCGACTATCCGCACGAGGAGGGCTTCACTCCTCAATCCAGGCTGGCCATCCGGTGGGCGCTACAGAACAGATCGGAAAGCGAGTGCCGAAAAATTTTGGCGGAGAACGCGGCCCGGCTGTACCGATTCGACCTCGATGCACTGGCGCCGATTGCAGCCGAGATCGGGCCGACCGTGGCTGAAGTGCATACCCCCCTTGAGGACACCGGGTACCGTGCCCCGGCCGCGTTCGGCTACCGCCCCTTCGAGGGGGGACTCGCGTTGAAGCGCCTCGCTCCCCAACGCCGGTAATCGCGCCCTGATACGAGAGTCTCCAAAAGCCGGTTCATAAAGTTGCCCGGGGTTAGGCCCCCGGCCACTGAAGAGAGCGGTCTTCCGCAGCGCGCTGTTCAGACGCACCCCAGTGCTTGACTCAAGCGCAACTTTTCAGGCCTTATGCGGTGGTTTGTTTCGTCAGATCCGCGGTCAGAGATGATGATGGGGGCAGCCCGGCTCGGCACTTTCCAACACGCGATGTCTGGGATGGGTCGTAGGCGTGCTCTATCGGCGATGTTTTGCTTACTCCCGCGGATGAATGAAAACCCCTTCTGCTGAAACGGTTACGCCATCGCTGTCGCTGAGCTGTCCAGCGGCGAAGGTCTTGACCCCTTCGACGCGGTCGACCCAGGCCTCGGCGCGAAGAGGCTTTCGTAGCGAGGTTCCTCGGTGGTAGCGCAGGGTCAGCGTCCCGGTGTAGGCCGGCCGCCCTGGCTTGTGGGCGGTAGCGCCCAGTACATGGTCCAACACCATCGCGCAGACACCGCCGTGCGCGTAACCCGCCGGTCCTTCATAGGCTGCACCGAGGACGAGTTCCGACCAAACCAATCCGTTTCCCTCGTGAATCACGAGTGGGGGAGCCAACGGGTTGCGGACTCCGATCACCGCATTACCTGAAGCCGCGTTTTGCCCGTCGGCGCGGGTGCGCTCGCCGAACGATCCAGGTATCTGCTCGGCGCTCAGTCGGCCTGTGATTGCGTCTATCTCGGCCGTTGTGGAGGCAATAGCGTTGGGCTCCAACTCCGTTCGGATTGTTGCGTCGATGAGTTTGCGAACGGAAATGGCCAGTAGCTCGTATGTAGACGAGGGGTCAGTCATCGGTATACCCAAATCCCCGGTGTCGGCGGTGTCGCTGGCAAGGTCCTCGCCCTCGCTGACAGCGAACCGCGAGCCGGGGCGCGGCGTCCCTCAGGCGTGGCACGCCGACTGTTGGCGTTGCAGCGGGCGTGGTGCGGGCCGCACGCTGCAGAACCGGGGGACGCTGCACATGGAGTCGACGCTTGGCGACTTCGGTGGTCATCGCCTACCAGCGTGAAGTGAGCGGTCGCGGTCCGGAAGGTGGCGTCCCGTCCAGCGGGCATAGCACAGGGACATCTCGGCTGTGCTGTTAATCTGGCAAAATGGCCGAGCCCAGCGATAAGCCGGTGAAGTCGGCACTTGCCGCCACCAGTTGGGCGTTGCTGGGCATGCTCTCTTATGAAGAGGAAGTTTCCGGCTACGACCTGAAAAAATGGATCGACTGGAGCGTTGACCTCTACTACTGGAGCCCGTCGAACAGCCAGATCTATACCGAGCTGAAGAAGCTCCAAAGCTTGGGGCTGGTGACATCACGCATCGAACGTGACGAGGGCACCCGCAGCCGCCGGCTCTACAAGATCACCGCGGCCGGGTTGGACGCCGTCACCGACTGGACCAACAATGCCCCAGTGGATCCGCCGGTGCTCAAACACAGCGTGCTGATGCGCGTGACGTTCGGTCATCTGACGACCCCCGCTCGGCTCAAGGAAATGTTGCAGGACCACGTGGCCTACGCCGAAGCCAGGCATCGCAAAGCTGTCGAGGACGCCGAAGGCGCCGAGGACGAGCCCGCTTGGGCCTACTCAGTGCTCGCGCTGCGCTGGGCGGCCAAGTACTACGCCGCCGAGCGCGAGTTTGCGCTGGAACTGATGAAGGAAATCGACGAGGCCGACGGCTCCATGCAGAAGGCGAAAGGCGGATCGGGCAAATTACGCCCCACGCCCGGGTACTGGCGTGAGGTGGAAAAGCAGGTCCAAGCCAAGCGCCGAGACGACTAACCGCCGCCGGCGGCGTCTCTGGCGGCGATGTAGCCGTATACCAACCCTTGGGCGATCGTTGCGCCCGCGCCGGGATATGTGGCTCCGAACGCGTTGGCGGCGGTGTTACCGATGGCGTACAACCCGGTGATGACAGTGCCGTCTTCGCGCAGCACCCGTGCCCGCTCGTCGGCCTTGAGTCCACCGCAGGTACCCAGGTCGCTGAGCACCATCTTCACAGCGTAGAACGGGCCCTTGGTCAACGGTCGCAGATTGGGATTCGGCGTTATCGTCGGGTCACCGTAGTAGCGGTCATAGGCGCTGCGGCCGCGACCGAAGTCGGGATCCTCGCCAAGAGCAGCGCTTTCGTTGAAACGCGTCATCGTCTGGTTGAACTCTGACGGGGGAGTGCCGATCCGAGCGCCGAGTTCGCGCAGGCTGTCGGCGCGCACCGCGATACCCGCGTCATACCAGGTCTGTGGAATGGGCATGCGCGGAAACAGTTCGGCGCCAAAGACATAGCTGTTGCGGTATTGCTGATCGAAGATGATCCACATTGCTTCTACCGGTTGCCCGGACTGCTCGAGTTCGAGCAATCGCTGACCGAACGACATGTAGTCGGCCGACTCGTTGGCGAAGCGATGCCCATTTTGGTTGACGATGAGGCAGCCCGGAAGTGATCGCTCCGCGAGCATGACAGCGGGCGCCTTGCCCGGCAGCGGCGCGATCGCGGGAAACCACCAAGCCTGGTCCATCAGATCGATGTCTGCGCTGAGTTCTTGGGCGACGCGGATCCCCTCGCCGGTATTTGAGTCGGCGCCCAGGCTGACGTTGGGGTCCAGTGACTCGGACTGAAATTTCCAGCGCATCTCCATGCAGTGGTCAAAGCCGCCGGTGGCCAGCACCACCCCTTGCCGGGCCGTGATGGTCACTTCACGGCCGCCATGGCCGACAACCGCACCGCTGACGCGGTCACCGCTGCCGACCAGGCGCACCAAGCTGGTGTCGGTCCAGATCGGGATCTGAGCGCGCAACACACCGGCGAACAGGGCGGCGGCCAGGGCTTGGCCGCCCGCGGCATAGTGCCGGCCCAGCAGCCGGCCACCGAGACCTTGGGCCAATCGTTTCGCCAGGGTCGGAATCCCCTTGCGCGGCACCCGCGCCACCAGATTGAGCCAACGGTAGTCGGCGCCCGTCGTAGGGATGGTGAAGCCGGCCTCCATGACTCCTGGCCGTAGCCGGCTGCGATATTCGCCCAGGACGGCAGTGTCTAGAGGCCGGCACTCGCAGGTACGCCCGGCTGCGCTGCCACCGGGCTCTTCGGGGTGGTAGTCGGAGTATTCCCGGGCCCAAAAGAGCCGCATCGGAGTCGTTCGCTCGAGCAGCTCGACGGTCGCGGAGAGATGTGTCAAAAACCCCGCGGAACGCGGAGGCGGCGCTGAGCCCGCAACCACGGAGTCAAGATAGGTGGCGGCGCGCTCGGCGGTGTCGTTGGCACCGGCCCGCTGCAACACCGGGCCCGCGGGCAGCCACAGCGCCCCACCGGAACGTGCCGTCGAACCACCCACGTACGAGGACTTCTCGACAATCAGCACGGAGAGCCCTCGGTCGTGGGCGGCGAGTGCTGCGGCCATGCCGGTTCCCGAACCGACCACGAGTAGGTCCACCGTCGTGTCGGACACGGGAAGTCCAGCAGGAATCGTCGCGCTGTGCGTTGTCACGCCTGGTAACGGTAAGCGGCCGGGCCGCTTGGCGGGAAGAGGCGTCCTGATCAGTGGAACACGTGCCCTACACCTGCCGGTCAGTCGGGGTTGAATGGCGCCCATGAATTCGCAGTCCGAAGCCGGCGAAGTTCGGCTGATCGAGGCCGATGCTGCCCCAACGCGATTCGCCCGCGGCTGGCATTGCCTAGGTCTCATCAAAGACTTCAGTGACGGCAAACCGCACGCGATCAATGCCTTCGGCCAGAAGCTGGTGGTGTTTCGCGGCGGTGATGGACAGGTCAATGTCCTCGACGGCTACTGCCGCCACATGGGCGGTGACCTGTCGCAAGGTGAGGTCAAGGGCAACGAGGTGGCGTGCCCGTTCCATGACTGGCGCTGGGGTGGTGACGGACGCTGCAAGCTGGTGCCCTACAGCAAGCGCACACCCAAGCTGGCCCGCACGCAAGCGTGGACCACCCTGCAGCAGGACGGCATGTTGTTTGTGTGGAACGATCCCGAGCGCAAACCGCCCCCACCTGAGGTCGCGATCCCACGCATCGAAGGCGCCACCAGCGACGAGTGGACCGATTGGCACTGGTACACGACCGTCGTGAACACCAACTGCCGTGAAATCATCGACAACGTCGTGGACATGGCCCACTTCTTCTACATCCACGGCTCCCTGCCCACTCATTTCAAGAACATCTTCGAAGGGCACGTGGCTACCCAGTACATGAACAGTGCGGGCCGACCGGACCTGGGTGGCACAGAAGGTCCGCAGTTGCTCGGCACGACATCGGTGGCTTCCTACTACGGCCCGTCTTTCATGGTCGACGACCTGACTTATCACTACGCGGATGGTGACCACCACACCGTCTTGATCAATTGTCATTACCCAGTTGACGCGAATTCCTTTGTGCTGCAGTACGGCATCATCGTCAAGAAATCCGAGGCGCTACCCGATGATGTCGCGGTGCAGACTGCGGTCGCCCTGGGCGACTTCGTCAAACTCGGTTTCGAACAAGATGTGCAGATCTGGCGGCACAAGGCGCGCATCGATAATCCGCTCTTGGTCGAAGAAGACGGCCCGGTTTACCAACTACGTCGATGGTACGAACAGTTCTACGTCGATGTCGCCGATGTCCAACCGGATATGGTGGACCGCTTCGAGTTTGAGCTCGACACCACCCGTCCGTACGAGGCGTGGATGAAGGTGGTCGAGTCCAATATCGCTGCGCAGGCTACCGCCAAAGACTCGGTGTGATGACGGTGGCTTCGCCTGTGAGAGAGGACGAGCGCCTCGCCGACATGCCCATGTTGCCCGTGGTATGTCGGCGCTGTCGAGCGCGAGTGCAGGTTCGTAAAAGCAGCTGGAGCCAGACGAGCGTGCAGTGGACAGCCTCGGCCCTGGCCCGCTGTGAGGAGCGTTCCGCTGCTGCACAGCTAGCGCCATATGGACGTTGTGATCTGTTCCTGTCATGTTCGGCTCTTACCGAGTCGATCACGGATGCCGTGCGTGCCGGCACGCTTACGATCGTCGATGGAAGCGCCGGGACGTCGGCATGACGGCCGGGCCCCGCAGCTCTTGGCCGAGGATCCGCGGCCACGCCGCTTCCTAGGTGGATGACACCGGCATGATGGGGATCTTCTTCATCGCGCTGGCTCTGGGATCAGGGGCGGCCGCGGCCGCTTGATGGTTTGCTTCACCGCGCGTGTACGTCCACACGCAGAATGGTTCTCCTTGGGCAAACTTGAAATCCTTTGGCGGCAAGTTGATGTCGAGTTTGCACCCAGGAAAGAACGGGGCTGAGATTCGCTGCTCAAAAGTGCAGTTCATCCAGGCCCGTGCCGGTGGGTAGAGGCCTTCGTCGGTGTACTTCTGCAGCACTTCGCACCGACGCATGTTGAGCACCACGTGATCGGGGTTGTACACGATGTACTCGCCGCCGTACCCGAGCGTGCCATCGATGCTCAGGCAGGCCAACTTGAGAAAGTCCACTACGTGCACTGGCTCGATCTTGAACACTCTGGCCAGCTTGGGGTATTGGTAATCGATGATGAGTTGATACATGTCGGGAAGCCCGAGCCAGACCTCCTCCTCAGGGAGGATCTTGGTCCACTGGTCGATGAAATAGTTGTGTCCTTTGAGGTACTGGTCCCAATAGGTTTTGATCAGACGTATCAGGGCCGGCTTGGTCAGGTCCTCAGTCTGAACATCAAAGGGAATCGCTTGGTATTGAGCGTTTTTCCAGTCCCAACCCGGAGGGGCGATGTAGCGCCCCATCGGCATCACTTGGCGCATCCCCGCCCGCGACAGCTCCGCGGCGACATCCATGGCCGCGCTAATGCCGACCTTCTCCGAATAGATCTTGACGTGGGCGTAGGGCATGAAGTTCAAGACGTCTTCGAACACTCGCGCTAGGCCCATGAGGAAATCGCGGGAAAAGTCTTGGACGTTGCCGACCTTCCCCATGAAGTCATGGGTGTAGTCGTCATAGTTGAGTTCTTCGGTCTCAGTGGTCATCGGGGTTTCTCCTCAATTGGGCTCGGCTGGTGTCGTGACCTCGTTGGCTGGGTGGTTCAGCCCGCCTGGGGGCGGGCCATCGCATACCTGTCAAAGGGCCACTGTTGGGCGGCACGTCACTGCGCTGGCGTGTCAGATTGCGACATGAATGGCAGAATCTGACAACACGATGTTAGTCCGCAGGGGTGCGGGTCACCATCGCGATCCCGCTCAGCGGGATGCCGTCGCGAGTCCGAGCACATCAGTCAAGGGATTGCCGCGGTTAGGATTGACGTGCAGTTCGTGTGGCGAGGAAGTGAGGCAAGGCTGGTGAGCAGTCCGGCGACGCACGCGGAGCGCCGCGCCGAGGATCTTCGGATGCACATCGCGCTAGCTGCCCGCGACACTTTTCTCGCCGACGGGTCTACCTCGGCGACCGTCGAGCGGATCTGCGAAGCGGTGGGCATTGCGCCGCGTACGTTTCACCGGTACTTCCCGGTCAAAGAAGACGTCGTTATGCCGCTATTCCGTGAATTCGGCAGGCTGAGCATCGAGACCCTGCGTGACGCAGCACCGGACAGCGACACCGTCGAGGTCCTCGTTGCGGCATTTAGCACCGAAGTTCCCCGGCGGGGCCGGATGGAGATCGATCGCAGGTTCATGGCGATGATGATCAGCGATCCCCAATACCGATTGCGGTGGCTGGACTGGGGACAAGACCTTATCGCTTCCATCACCGAGTTCCTTGCCGCCCGGTTCGATCTAGGCGATGACCCATTCACCCGAGAGCTGCCTGCCCAGCTGGTGGTTCAAGCGTGTCGGCACGCCTACGTCCACTGGGTCCAGCACGGCGATTTCGCCGCCCTGCAATCCGCGTTGCGATCCGCCATGCAGATGATCGTAGGAACGCTAGCGTGTCCGGGTGTCTGAGCCGCAGCTCACGGTCGGTCGATCACGATAGATCCAACGTCGTGTAGCTCTCTTAGGCATTTCGTTGCCCCACCACGAGAGCGCCTTCATCGGGCGGTGGCGGGCTAAACGTCACCGCACGTCCCGAAGCCGGCCAAGTCGGGATGCCCCGGATTCGCCGAAATGATCCTTGATGCTGCGCTTTCTGTGCTTAAGCCAATTGGAACGCACTCAGTGGCGCTTCTTCTGGATAGGTAGTGGGTCCGCCGAGGTCGTAGGCAGCATTAAGCGCGGCAATGAATCCAGGGTCGTGCAGGGGATCGCTGGGAGTGTCGAGCTTGATGCCCTTGCCCTTGAGGTCGTCGATCATGATGCCGATGGCCCGTTCGATCGTGATGTCGTCGGAGCCGTCCATGTTCTTTTTGAGTTCCTCGAAGTCGGAGAACACTTCGGCGGACCAGTGGACCAGGAAACGCAACTCGTCGGTGTGGTGGCGGGCGATGACGTCGTCGCCGTTCTTCAGAAGCCAGTGGTCGGGGTCGGCCGGGTCGCCGGCGAAGACGGTGTCGAAGGCCAGCCCCGGCGGAATCTGTTGTTCCAGCGGCCCGTTGGCTTCTCCGCGGTGCACCATCATCTCGTTCTGAACGACCACTCCGCGGTTATTGATCGGCGGCAAGACCCGGGAGGGGGGCTTGAGTGGGCCGTCGGGCCAATAGGTAAAACCGGACCCCTCGTCGAGGGAGAACCAGGTGATGACCTGAGCCATTTTGATGAGGTAGTCGGTGAACAGACCGGACTTGCCCATCACGCTGCACAGCCAGGTGGGGGCGTTCTCGTGGCGTACACCGCGAAAGCTCGGCGAGTCCAGATGGCCGGGATCGCGGTTGGCGCAGGGGCCGTTGATGTTGAACAGCATCATCTCAGGCTTGGCGTACTCGGCGTTCCAGTAGCTCTTGGCGTGCTCGAGGAACGTGGCGTTGTAGAAGCAGTCGTGCAGCTCAGGGAAGAGGATGGCCCCGTAGTTGGCCAGGTAGCCACGGAACGTCGGCGTCAGAAAGAGGTCCAGCGACGGAGTGAATCCCTCGGGGAAGGCACCGCTCATGGTGGCCATCAATTCGTCGGCCGACGCGAAGTGTTGGGCGATGATCAGCTTCCAAGGGCCGTGCGCGTGTACGACATTGAGCAGCCGCTCGCGTTGGTCGGTGGTGTAGACGTTGTCGATTTCGCGCGGCGGGGCGGCGGGCCGCAAAACGTTGGAAAGCTCCATCCGGCGCTCATCCGTAAGCATCAGCGGTCTCCTTCTGCATGTTTGGATTGGTGGGATTGTCTCCGGCACCGTCGTCGTACGGTCGACGCGTGTCCGGTGATCGGGACGTCAAAATGGGAGCGGATTGGCGAACTTGGCGTCCAATGCCGCGCCGATTTCGGCGATGGCGAGCCGGCCGCGGGCGGTCGCGTCGGGGTACATCAGAAAGCCGTGGTAGGTACCCGGATAGCGGGTGAGGGTGGTCTGAACTTCGGCGTCCCGCAGCCGGGCCGCGTATCGCTCACCCCAGTCCCGGATTGGATCGCAGCTACCGGTGACCACGATCGCGGACGGCAGCCCAGAAAGGTCGGAGGCGTAGGCGGGAACCAGGTACGGGTCCTCGGGCGGCCCGGCATCTCCGTCGGCAAGTGCGTGCATGTAGTCGATGTCGTCGCGGGTGAGGAGCGGCGCGTCGGCCGTCGAAGCGACCGACGGGGCCGTCATGTCGCGATCCAGGCCCGGGTACAGCAGCACCTGCGCGCAGATCGCCGGACCGCGGCGGTCACGTGCGGCCAGTGCAACCGCGGCCGCCAACGAACCTCCGGCGCTGTCGCCGACCACTGCGAGCCGGTTGGCGTCGACGCGTAGCTCCGCGGCTCGGCGTGATACCCATTCAGTGGCGGCGTAGGCGTCGTCGAACTGCGCCGGGGGTGCCGCTTCCGGGGCCAGGCGGTAGTCGACGGCGACAACGGTGGACATCGACGCCGAGGCGAGCGCGCGGGCCAGCGGTTCGAACGAGTGGTTGGATCCCATGACCAGGCCGCCGCCGTGGAAATACACCAGCACGGGTGTGTGGGAATCCTTGGTGGGACGGTAGATCCGCGCGGGTATCGGCCCGGCTGGCCCCGGGATGGTGACGTCGGTGACGCTGTCCATCTGTGGCATTGCCTCGGGCAGCGGCGCGGATTCGATCGCGGCTCGCACCGCGGCTAGGCCGCGTTGGCGCATCGGCGGGATCGTACCGAACGACGCGACTCGGGCGGCGGCGTCGGGATCCAGCGGGGGAGTCGGCACGTTAATGCCGCGCGGGGTCGAACCGGCGCTCGGTGCGCAATACCGGCGCCTGTTGGGACGCAAGGATATTGGCACGCTCTTGCATCGCCGACCGAACGTAGTCTGGATGGGTGAGCAGATAGAAACCGCCCTTTGCGGCTTGCTCGAACACCACCGCGGCAGCTGTCAGCGGGTCCATCGCGTCGGCCTTCAGGTCGAGCATGGCCGTACGGTGTGCCTCGGCAGCCGCGACGTCGGTTGCCTCATTGCCGTCGACGCCGCCGGCTGATTCGAAAATGTTGGACAGCACCGGGCCGGGCAGCACCGCCTGGACATGAATGTGGTGGTCGTGCCCGCTGGACTGTACTTCTAGGTCGAGACACTCGGTCATCGCCAGCACCGCATGCTTGCTCACAATGTAGGGCGTTTGCAATGGCATCGCGACGACCCCACCAACAGACGACACATTCCACACCCACGCCTGCTCAGGGCTCGCCATCATTCGCGGCAGAAACGCGCGGATGCCGTAGAAGACCCCGCTGATGTTGATGTCGACGATCCGCTGCCAGTTGACCACCGGGGTGTCCCACAGGTAGCCGAACTGTTCAATTCCGGCATTGTTCACCAGCAACCGCACCGGCCCGACATCGCGATAGGTCTTGTCGGCGAGTTCTTGCATGGCGACGGGATCCCTTACGTCGCAGACCATATCGACCGCGGTGCTTCCCGCGGCGGTGAGCTCCTGGCGCAGGGCGGCGATGCTGTACGCATCGACATCGGTGAGCACCACGGTCATGCCCAATTTGCCGGCGTATCGGGCCATGCCGGCACCAAAGCCCGAGCCGGCACCGGTGATGACGGCGACGCCGCCAGAGAAGAGCTCTTGAACGGTCATGGTTGCGACGCGGTGGCGGTGTCGCTGTGCAGTTCGGATAGCAGCACGGAGTTGGTGGCATCCAGTACGACGTCCATATCGGTGAACTCCAGCCCATTGGGGCCTCGGCGCACGCCGACGTTGACCACCCCGCTGGACACCGCGAACGGCACGAAGTTGGCGATCTGATTGACGAAGATGTAAAAGCGGGCGCGGGTTACGCCGCTATCGGTGCCGGTGCGGTGCACGTTGGTGGCGTGGTGACGCAGCGGGTAGGGGCTTTGTTTGCGATGCTCGGACAGCCACTCGATGACCGCGTCACGACTGTCGAGTTGGGGCGACATCAGCTCCTCGAAAGGACTTGCGCCACTGTCGCTTCGGGTCAGGTAGTGCACATCGTGGGCGTAGCTGGCGGCCAGCTCGTCATAGTTGGCTTCGTCGTAGTGGTACCAGAAGGCGGCGATGAACTCCTGCAGTTCCGACAGCGTGATGTCGTTGCTCATGCCCACAGTCAATCCCGGCTGTGGCCCCGCTAACACCCCGGCGCCCGTTGAGTGGAACACCGTCCATGGCTCAGCCGCCGATCAGGCTCCATAGCCCGGCGGCTCCCGCCCCAAGCGCGGCCGACGTGACCTGTTCGTCCCAATATTGCACGGATCCGAACTCCCCCCGCCACACCAGGGCAGGCCGGGTGAACTCGTGTAGCCGGTGCTCCCGTGTGGTGCCGATCGCGCCATGAACCTGGTGAGCGTTACGCACCACCACGGAGGCGGCCTGGCCCACACACGAACGTGCCACCGAGACAAGGAAGGCGAGGTTGGAAGCCGACCACGCGCTAGTGACCGCCGCCGTCAGCGCCGCCTCGGTGGCCGATCGCGCCAGAGCCGCCTGCGCGGCGATGTCGGCGATCATGTTCTGCACGGCCTGAAATCGCGAAAGGGGTCGACCGAACTGGACGCGTGAGCTCGCGTGCTCGATCGAAAGCTCCAGAATCCGGTCCAGCGCCGCACACACTTGCACCCCGCGCACCAAGGCCGATTTCAGCCGCAGCTGGTCGACCACACTCGCCTCGAGGGGAACACCGCACAAGCCGGCGGGGTCGGCGACGACGATATCCCGTGGCTCGCCAATCGCATTGGCGCCGGGCGTGATATCCAACGACTCGGCATTGACGTCGGCGGCGTGATACTCGCCGCCCCGCTGCCAGATGACCACGATCTGTTGGGCGCGAGACGCCCAGGGCACGCCCCTCGCGGCGCCCTGGGCATCGAGCAGGCACACGGTCCGCACCGCGTCGTCGCATGGCGATCCGCTGGCCTCCAGCAGCCAGCATGCCAATAAATCATGCTCAGCCAGAGGGATTCGCGCGCCGTGCTGAACGGCGACGGTCAGCAGCTGGGCCGCCTCATGCCAGCCGGCGCCGCTGCCACCGGAGTGCTCGGGGCCGGTCAGGCGCACCAGCCCGAGCTCGTCAAGCTGGTGCCATAGCTGCGCGTCACGATCGACAGCGGCGGGTGATTGCATTGTTCGGTACGCGCCGAACACCGCGCGCATCATGTCGATCAGGGCCGGGTCCACCGGGGCCGCGTCGATCGGTGAGGTTGTCACCGGATCCCCAATCCGCGGGCAATTACACCGCGCAACACCTCGTTGGTTCCGCCACGCAGGGTAAAACCGGGGCGCTGGTCCACCGCGGCGGTTATCAGCTCCGAGGACGCCGCATCGACGCCGCCATGCCGCTCAGCGAGGTCGGCGATGTCACCTTCGACGGTGGTGCCCAGCACCTTGACCACAGCCGCGGCCACGTCAGCGGGCTCATGGCGCTCCAGGGCGCCCGCGACTGCGGTCGACATCTGGTGCAGGCCCGCGACGCGGGCCACCAGGCGTCCGAGGCTCTCATCTCGCGAAATGCGCTGGTTGGCCATGTTGGCGGTGGTCGCTGCGAGCAGAACGAATGTGGACAGGAAGCGTTCGGGTCCGCTGCGCTCGAAACTCAGCTCGGACGTCACCTGCGTCCAGCCGGCACCGATGTCACCGAACACCATGGCGTCGGGCACGAATGCCTGGTCGAGGATCACCTCGTTGAAGTGATGGGCTCCGTTCATCGAAATGATCGGACGCACCTGCACCCCCGAACCCCTTAAATCGACGATGAATTGGCTGAGCCCGGCATGGCGCTGGCCTGGATCCACCGGTGCGGTGCGGGCAAGAACGATGAACGCGTGGGCGCGGTGGGCGCCCGATGTCCAAACCTTCGTGCCCGACAGCGACCAACCGCCCTGCACACGCACGGCGCGGGTGCGCACGCTGGCCAGATCGGAACCGGAATCGGGCTCGCTCATACCGATGGCGAAGAAGCAGCCGCCCCGTACGATCCGCGGCAGGAATTGCGACTTCTGCAGTTCGGTGCCGTATTTCAGCAGCGAAGGCACGATCTGACGGTCGGCGATCCAGTGCGCGGCGACCGGCGCGCCGGCGGCCAGCAGCTCCTCGGTGACCGCGAACCGTTCCAGAAATGAGCGCCCGTGTCCGCCGTACTCGACGGGGACCGTCATACCGATCCAGCCACGCGCCGCCAGGGCGGCAGTGAAAGTCTCGTCCCACCCCGTGAGCCAGGCATCCACCGACGGGGTGTAGGCGCCTGCGGCGCGTTGGTCGGCGAGAAACTGGCGGACCTCCGCGCGTAGCGCCTGCGTCGAGGGGCCCACGGCAGCCGGGGGCACCAATCGCGGTAGCGCCATCAGGTCGTCTTCCACTTGGCGATACGGCGTTCATGTTCGGGATCGCGGTGTGCCAGCGGCTGCATGGCCGCGGCCATCCCCAGGGTGGTTTCCAGTGATGCCGTCTGCGATTCCCGCAGCAACCGTTTGGCCATCCGCAGCGCGTGCGGCGGGTTCTTGACGATGCGCTCGGCCAGCGCGTGCGCGTGGGAGAGCAGGTCGTCGTGGGGCACCACCCGGCTGACCATCCCCCACTGCAGGGCGGTCGCAGCGTCGATGCGGTCACCGGTGAAGGTCATCTCGGCGGCGCGCTCGTAGCCCACCGCCCGCGGTAGAAACCAGGCGCCCCCGTCGCCGGGGATCAGGCCGAGCTGTACGAAGCTCTCGGCGAAGGACGCCCGCTCGGAGGCCACCCGGATGTCGCACATCATCGCCAGATCACAGCCGGCGCCGACGGCCGGCCCATTGACCGCTGCGATCAGTGGAACCTCGAGGCGGGCCAGTGCCCGCGGGATACGTTGGATGCCGTCGATGTAGGCGTGCCGTTGGGCCCGAGCGTCCAGGCCGAACATGCCCTCTCGGTCGGCCATTTCCTTGACGTTGCCGCCGGCGGAGAAGATCTTGCCGCGCCCGGTGAGGATCAGCGCACGAATGTCGGTGTCGGCGTTGGCATTATCGACTGCGGCCTCGAACGCGGAGATGAACGCTTTGTCGGTGATCGCGTTGCCGAGGTGCGGCAGGTCGATCGTCCATACCTGCGTGGGTCCGCTGGTCGCGATGTCGAGAGGCCCGCTCATGCCGGCAGCTGCAGGGACTTGGTCTGCAAGTACTCTTCGAATCCGGCGCGGCCGAGTTCACGTCCGATGCCGGATTTCTTGTAGCCGCCGAACGGTGCCACCGGGTTGTACTTGCCGCCGTTGATGTCGAGCTGGCCGGTCTGCACGCCGCGCGCAAAGGCGATGGCCCGGTCGGTGTCGGCCGCCCACACCGCGCCCGAGAGGCCGTATGGGGTGCCGTTGGCGATGCGCAGGGCGTCGGCCTCGTCGGTAAACGGGATGACCGCCAGGACGGGACCGAAGACCTCTTCTTGGCCGAGTTCGGAGTCCGGGTCGACGTCGGCGAACACAGTAGGTGCGACGTAGTAGCCGACCTCGCGGATCGGCTCGGCGCCCCCGGTGAGCAGGCGCGCACCGTCGCGTTGGCCGCGTTCGATGAAACCCCGCACGGTTTCGAACTGGCCCGCCGAAGCCGAGGGTCCGATTCGGGTCGCCGGGTCGAGTGGATCGCCCACGGTGTATTTCGACACGGCGGCCTCGATCAGTTCCAGGGCCTCGCCGTAGCGGGACTGGGGCACCAGCATCCGTGTCCAGGCCATGCAGGTCTGGCCACCGTTGAGGAACGCGTTACCGACTCCGACTTTGACCGCGGTCGCCAGGTCGGCGTCGTCGAGGATGACGTTGGCTGACTTGCCGCCAAGTTCAAGTGCGACCTTCTTCACCGACCGCCCGGCCAACTCCCCGACGCGGGCTCCGACGCCCGTGGAACCGGTGAACGAGACGAAGTCGATTTCGGGATGGGCGGCGATGCGCTCGCCGATCCGCGCACCGCGCCCCGAAACCAGGTTCACCACACCGGCGGGCAGGCCGGCCTCCTCGAGGGCCTCGACGAACTCGAACACCGACAACGGTGCTTCATTGCTGGGTTTGAGAACCACCGTGCAACCGGCCGCGATCGCCGGGACCACCTTGGCGACCACCTGATACAGCGGATAGTTCCAGGGGGTGATTGCGCCGACCACGCCGTAGGGTTCGCGCAGGATCAGCGAGTTCCCCACTCGTTCTTCGAATTCGAAACCATCAAGAACGGCAGCGAATCCGCGAGCCACCGCCAGCGGGACCTGGGTCTGCACGGTCTGCGCGATGCGCACCGGCGCACCCATTTCCCGGGTGATCGTCTCGGCGATGTCGGGCAGACGCTTTTCCAGGGCGGTGATCACCGCCGCGACGCGCTGGCGGCGCTCGGCGACGCTGATCAGCGGGTCGAAGGCGCGCCGTGCTGCGGACACCGCCGCATCGACGTCGGCCTCGGTACCTGCGGGAACCGTGCCGATGACGTGTTCTGTCGAGGGGTCGATTACCTCGATGAGGTCCCCGCCGGCCGGCGTGATCCACTCGCCGCCGATGAACAATGTCTTCCTGGCGTAGTCATGCATTGGTTGTGGTCTGCTTTCTGTCATTAGGGCACGATGCTCGCGCGAACGTCGCGCTTGCTCTCGGCCGCGGCGAAGGCGTCGTTGATGTCGTCGAGCGGGTAACAGGCCGCCGCCAGTCGGTGCAACGGAAGCCGCGCCTGATGTTGGTCGAGAAACTTCAGCGCCCGCGACAACACGATGGGGTCGTACAACGAGACCCCGACCATCATCTTGTTGCCGAAGACAAAACGGGACGGATCGAATTCGAAGGTCTTGCCAATGTTGATGTTTCCGATCTCCACGTAGCGGCCGAACTGGCCCAGCATCTTGAGGCCTTCGTCGATAGCCGAGGGGTGGCCGACCACCTCGACGACGACATCGGCGCCCTGGCCGTCAGTCAGTTGTCGCACGAGCTTGGTACGGTCTTTGACCGTCGCGACGTCATTGATGTCGATGACCGTGTCGGCGCCGAACGCGGTCGCCAGCTCTAGGCGCTCGGCCACACCGTCGATGGCGATCACCTGGGCAGCCCCGCGTGCTTTGGCCACCGCCACTGCATACAGACCCAATGCCCCCGCACCCTGCACCACCACCGATTCGCCGAGCTGCAGATGGACGCGCTCGAGACCGTACATGACCTGTGACAGAGCGCAATTGGCTCCTGCGGCGATGTCATCGGATACCGAATCGGGGACCGTGTAGACCACCGCCCCGGCGGGCAGCAGGAAGTAGTCGGCGTAGCCACCCACGAAATAGGGCGGCTCGTCGGCGCGGCCGAGCATGGCCATCGTCAGCTTCAGACAGGCGTTGCGCCTGCCCGCAAGGCAGTTTCGGCACTTGTGACACGAGAAGAAGTAGGGAAAGACCACTCGCGTGCCCTCCGTCAGCGGCGCGCCATCAGAATCGGTGGTGACCCCAGCGCCGAGCGCTTCGATCGCGCCTACCATTTCATGGCCCAACACGGTGGGAAGTTGACCTCCCAGGCCGCCGGTAGCGAACGTCCCGTGCCAGGCGTGTAGGTCAGAGCCGCAGATGTTGGCACGACTCACCTTGATCAGGATCTGACCGGGCCCCACCTCCGGGAGGCTCACCGTTTCGATGTCGAACGGCTTACCCGGTTCGTCGAATCGCGCGATTCGGCCTTTAAACACGGCAGAGTGGTCCCTTCATTGGCTGGTGAATTCGAGGGTGAAAGCGTCTCGCAATTGCCGCTTGAGAAGTTTGCCGCTGGGGTTTTTCGGCAGTGATTCGACGAAGAAGACCCGTTTGGGCGTCTTGAAGCCCGCGAGGTGCTGCCGGCAGTGCACGACGACGTCGTCCTCGGTGAGGGTGACCCCGTCGCGGGGTACTACCGCGGCGACCACGGCTTCCACCCAGACCGGATGCGTCAGGCCGAATACGGCTGCCTCCTGGATCCCGTTGTGGCGGTAGAGAATTTCTTCGACCTCGCGGCTGGCGACGTTCTCGCCGCCGGTCTTTATCATGTCTTTCTTGCGGTCCACGACATGCAACAGCCCGTGCTCGTCGTAGTAACCCAGGTCGCCGGAATGAAACCAGCCGCCGCGGAAGGCCTCCGCGGTTTTAGCAGGGTCGTCCAGATAGCCGACCATCAGATGCGGGCTGCGATGGGCGATTTCACCCACAATGCCGGGCGCTGCGGGGCAATCGTGGTCATCGAGGATGGTGGTTTCGACATTGACCACTGGGCGTCCGGCCGCGCCGGCGTGCGCGTCCTGCTCGTCAGGTCCCAACGCCGAGGCCAGCGGCGCCATCTCGGTTTGACCGTAGAAGTTCCACAGTCTCAGATTCGGCAGCCGTCTGCGTATTTCGTGCAGTACCTCGGCGGGCATCGGTGAGGCGCCGTAGTAGCCCTTGCGTAGGCTGGACAGGTCGACGTCGTCGAAGATCGGGCAACGCAGCAGCGAAATCCACACCGTCGGTGGCGCAAAGTAATTCGTCACCCCGTACCGCGCGATGGTGCGCAGGACCAATTCGGGGTCCGGCCGCGACAGGATAATGCTGGTCGCTCCCAGATAGAGGTCGGTGGCCAAGAAGTTGTCCAACTGCGCACAGTGGTAAAGCGGCAGTGAGTGGATTTCGACGTCGTCCGGTGACATCGCACCGGCCACAATGGTGCTGACGTATTGCCACATCAGGCTGCGACTGGTGTGCATCACGGCCTTGGGCCGTGATTCGGTGCCACTGGTGTACATCAGCCGCACGAGTTGCTCATCGCCGATGGGCGGGTTCGGTGCGGCCGTGGTCGTCGTGAGCCACTGAGCGAAGTCGTGCCAGCCGGCAGGAGGGATGGCCCCGTCGGCCGTCAGCGCAATCTTTGTCGTGACCGCCCCGCCCAGACGCATCGCATCTTCGGCTATCGTCGCCAGGGCGGATTCGACGATGAATCCAATGACCCGGCTATGACCGAGGATATAGGCGATCTCCTCGGCCGTGAGCATGAAATTGATGGGCACCAGGACCACGCCCGCGCGCGCGGTCGCGAATGCCAAAACCGCGAACTGCCAGCAGTTGTGGGACAGCAGCGCCACGCGATCGCCGGGGGCAAAGCCGTTGTCGCGCAGCGCGGCTGCGGCTTTGTCCACCAGCTGGTCGAAGTCGGCGAAGGTCAGCACGACATCACCGTCGATGATCGCGGTTTTGTCCGGGTGTCGGCGGGCTGACCGGCGGGGAATATCTCCTAGCGACTGACTGCGCGCCTGGGCGATCGTGGCGTCGAGCTCGAGTGTCACTCGCTCGTCGTGGTGCGCCGGTTGCATGCGACGAACACTAGGTCCCGATGCCGCTTCGGTGATGCTGGCATCCCGCTGAGTAGACAACAGCGGTGCCCGGGGTGACCGCGGGCCTCAGACTCGATGGCATGACCGCCGCTACCGAATCGACGTCGCCCACCGGACCGGCCGCTCCTGACCCCGACGAGCTGCGCACCAACCTGCGTCAGGCTGACCCGGGTGTGCTGCTCGCGGTGCTGGCGCAGCTTACCGGCGACGTGTCGGTGATCGACACCTACGCGCCCAAGATCTCCTATGTTGCCGACCCGCCCGAACGGGCCGGCGTCACAGACCCCGAGACGGCCGAATCGCTGGTCGAGGCCCTCGTTGACGCGCTGGGACGCCCACGTTGCGCCGACGCGACGGCACCCGTGGACCGGGACTTCTTCGCCCGGCTGCTACCTGTAGCGCTGGGTTCGCCGGTCGACGACGACCAGGTGGACCTGTTGCTCGAACAGGGCGGCTTCCAGCGGTCACAGCCAACCCTGCCGCGCACCGTGCCGATCCCCGAGACGATCAACATCGCCATCATCGGTGCCGGCCTGGCCGGGATCAGCATGGCGTTGGCCGCCGCAGCCGAGGGAGTGGCGTTTGAGATCTTTGACCGCCACGACGAGGTCGGCGGCACCTGGCTGACCACCACCTATCCAGGCATCGGTGTCGATACGCCGTCGGCCTATTACTCGCTGTCGTGGGAGGTGAACCCGGACTGGAGCAGCTACTACCCACAGGGCGGCGAATATCAGAACTATTTGGTGACGCTGGCCGATAAACACAAGCTGCGCGACCACATTCGGTTCGGCACCGAGATCGAGGCGTTGTGGTGGGACGAGGAACGCAACCAATGGCAACTCCATGCGGTAGACACCCAGGGTCACCGCACGATCAGCTACGCCAGCGTTGTGGTCGCCGCGGCGGGTTACCTCAACCGCCCGCGGTGGCCGGACGTCAAGGGTCGAGACACTTTCGCGGGCATCAGCATTCACTCGGCGCTGTGGGATTCTTCACTCGATCTCACCGGCAAGAAGGTG
This sequence comes from Mycobacterium sp. E1715, assembly GCF_001667625.1. NCBI lineage: Bacteria > Bacillati > Actinomycetota > Actinomycetes > Mycobacteriales > Mycobacteriaceae > Mycobacterium > Mycobacterium sp. E1715. Next base: position 8,659 of record NZ_LZJJ01000135.1, on the reverse strand, counting down.
GCTGTGATCGGGGCGGGCTGCACCGCCGTACAGATCGTCGACGCGTGCGTTGACCAGGTCGAGCACCTGACGGTGTTCCAGCGGCAACCACACTGGGTGGCGCCGCGTAAGCGGCTGACAGATGAGGTGCCGCCGTTCCGGCGTTACCTGGGACGGAACCTGCCCTACTACGCGAAGTGGCACCGGCTCAAGTCCTATTGGGCCACCGCGGACAACAACTACCCGATCATCCTGCAAGACCCGGACTGGAACAAGGACCACCTGTCGATCTCGCCGGCGAATGACGTCCTTTTGCAGATGTGCCTGCGCTACATCGAGGACACCTTCGGGAAAGACACCGAGTTGGCCAAGAAGGTCACCCCGGACTTCGCACCCTACGGCAAGCGGATCATCCGAGACCCGGGCGGCTACTACGCGGCGCTGACCCGCGACCATGTCGACGTGGAGGCCAGCGAACCGGCCGAGGTCAACTCGAAAGGCATTGTCACCCAAGACGGCCGGCAGATCGACCTCGACGTCATCATCTACGCGACCGGCTACTATCTGGACTTCTTATCCACCGTGGACATTCGCGGTCGCGGCGGCAAGAAGCTGGCTGACGAGTGGGGTGACAACCCCCGTGCGTACCGTGGTGGCACGGTGCCCGGCTTTCCCAACCTGTTCATCATGTCGGCACCCAACTACAGCCCGGGACACGGTGCGGGAGCGAACTTCTCCATGGAGGTGCTCGCGCACTACATCGTCGAATGCTTGCAGTTGATGGCACTGCGCGGCGCCACCACGATCGAGGTCACCCAGCAGGCGTACGAAGATTACGTTGCCGCGATCGACGAGGCGATGCTCGGCACGGTGTGGTGCCACACACCCAACGCCCACACCTACTACCGGTCCGGTTCGGGCCGGGTGGTGGTGGCCACCCCGTACCGACTGGTCGACGTCTGGCATCAGCACCGAGCGCCGATCGAGCAGGACTTTGCGCTGCGGTGAACGAGTTGCTCACTGGCAGGACGGCTTTGGTAACAGGCAGCAGCCGCGGCATCGGTCGTGCGGTGGCCCAGCGGCTGGCCGCCGAGGGGGCCACCGTCGCGGTGACGGCGCGCGCTCACGCGCCCTCGCGCTCGCAGCGCGCCGGGTCCGATCGCACGCTACCCGGCACGATCGAGGAGACCATCGCCCTGATCGAAGATGCCGGCGGGTCGGCCTTCGGGGTGGTTGCCGACCTCGAAGACGCCCAGGCGCGCGAGACCCTGGTCGACCAGGTGCTCGACCGCACGGGCCGCATCGACATCTTGGTCAACAACGCCGGCTTCGCCGACTACTCGGTCATCGAGGACATGCCGCTGCAGACCTTCGACCGCACCGTCGAGCACTATCTGCGCACCCCCTTCGTGTTGACCAAGGCCGCGGTTCCGCACATGCGCAAACTGGGCGGCGGGTGGATCGTCAACATCGGCTCGGTCACCGGTGTGGCACCGGTGCGGCCGTACCGCGATTACAACAAGACCTCCGGCGACGTGATTTACGCGTCGTGCAAAGCAGCACTGCACCGGTTCACCCAGGGGGTGGCCGCCGAGCTGCTCGACGCGAACATCGCGGTGAATTGTGTTGGCCCGTCGACCGCTGTGCGCACTCCCGGCGCATCCGCGCTTATCCCGGAGGGCTTTCCGACCGAGCCGGTGGAGTATCTGGCCGAAACCGTGCTGGCGATGTGTCATCTACCGGCGGCAGAACGCACCGGCCTAGTCGCGTTTAGCTTGCACTACCCGTGGTCACAGCGGCTGCGGGTGCACAGCCTGGACGGCAAAACCGAACTGCCGCCACTCGAACCGCCGGCGAACGCCAATCCGAACATCCTGCCCGCCGGGATGTGAGTCCCGCGGCGGATAGGGCGGATCAGCCCGAGATCGACTAGGCGGGTGACGTGGTCAAGACGGGGTGATCGCATCGACAGAAGCTGTGGCACACCCGGTCTCGGATGATGACGTCGGGGCATTCGGGATCAAACCAGCGGTCCACGACCGCCCAGTGGATCGGATGCATCAGGTAGGGGCCCATCAGCGCATCGACGTCGCTGAACTCTTGCTCAAACACGTGGGTCCATCGTGATGCTCCGACCGCATCGTCGACCCGGCTGAGCTGCCATGCCCTGATCGTCGGTATGAAGCACGGCATCGAGGTCAACTCGTCCTCGAAACGCGCGACGGTGTCGACGTCGGTGTCGGGCAGCACCCGTAAAAGCAAGGCCCGGTAGACCGTGCCCGGGCCGCCACCATTGGGCGTTGGAGTACCCCCGTAGGTGACCCCGTTGACATGGGTGATCGCGGGATCGCCCAAAATCGCGGTGAAATCGTCTGCGGCGCTGAGCCATTGACTCGGGGAATCGAACCTCAAGTGGACTAGGACGTCACCGCCGTTGCGCGCCCCGGGCAGCGTCGGTTCGACGAGCCGGTGACGGGCGCCGGTCGCCTCAGCGCTCGCGCGCACCAGCGTGAGTATCCGGTCGCGGTGTTCGTCTGCGACGTCGAGGAGGCGGGTGACGTTATACACCGCAGAGCCCGTCGACGTCGTCGGCGGCCGCGGCGACCGAGCGGGACCGCTCGGCGACGAGTTCCTCGATCTGGTCCCACCACTGGCCCAGCGTCGGGTCGGGGCGGCCCTTCCAGGTCATCTCCCACCATGCCTGGGCGCTGGGCAGGGTCCAGGTGATGGTGACGGTGTTGGATCGATCCGTGAACCAGATCGGGGGGCTGACCAGGACATCGCGCAGCGTCATTCCGCGGGAGCGGGCGCCGGGCGCGTACTCGGCGAGGTAGGTCTCCACGAATTTCCGGGCGCAGCCAGGCCGCGTCACCACCCTGTCGATCACGAAAATCCGACCGTCGGCCATGGGCGTGACCGTACAGATCGTGGGCAACCCCCGGACAGGTTCAGTCCCGGCCATCGGGAGGACCTCATTGCCCCCCATCCGGTTGGGCACCACGGTGGGGGAATGAGCGCTTCCTTCAGTCCCGTGCAGCTCGGTCCGGCCACCTTGCGCAACCCGATCATCAAGGCCGCGACCTCCGAAGGCCGATCGCCCCAGGGGCTGGTCACCGATGATCTCATCGCGTTTCACCGGGCGTTCGCCGACGGGGGAGTGGGCATGACGACGGTGGCCTACTGCTGTGTCGCGCCCGAGGGCGCCAGCGCCCCGGGTCAGATCGTCATGAGCTCGCAGGCGCTGCCCGGCCTGCGCAGACTTACCGATGCCGTGCATGGGGCGGGTGCGGCCATCTCGGCCCAGCTGGGCCACGCCGGGGTGGTGGCCCCTAGGGCGCTGACCGGGGTGACCGCCCTGTCGCCGAGCCGGTTCGTCAACCCGACATCGTTGGCCTACTGCCGGGCGATCACCCGCGACGAGATAGCAACCGTCATCGACCAGTTCGGCACGGCAACCCAGGTAGCCATCGATGCCGGATTCGACGCAGTTGAACTGCATTTCGGACACTTGTATCTGCCGAGCTCGTTTTTGAGCCCACTCATCAACCGCCGCAAGGACGAGTACGGCGGCTCCATCGACAACCGTTCCCGCCTGTCACGGGAGATCGCCGAACGCGTCCGCGAGATGGCCGGGGGCCGGATCGCCGTCATCGCCAAACTGAATATGGACGACGGACTGCCCGGCAGCATCTGGATCGATGAGGCGTTGCGCACCGCGCAACTCCTCGACACCGACGGCACCCTCGACGCGCTCGAACTGACCCAAGGGTCCTCCGTCTTCAAGCCGATGTACCTGTTCCGGGGCGACGTCCCGGTGCGCGAATTCGCCCGCGTCATGCCGGCTGCGCTACGGCCTGCCATCAGGCTGGCCGGCAAGCGCGTGATGGGCAGCTACCCGTACAGCGACCTCTACATGCTCGAAGCCGCACGCCAATTCGTGCCGGTGATGCGCAACACCAAACTGATCCTGCTGGGCGGCATCACCCGCCGCGACCACGTCGAGACCGCACGAGAGGAGGGATTTGACTTCGTGGCGATGGGTCGGGCGCTGCTGCGGGAACCCGACCTGGTCAACAAGATGATCGCCGACCCGGCCAGTCGCAGCCGATGCAACCACAACAACAAGTGCATGGTCACCGTTTTCGGTCGCACCCACTGCGTGCTCGATCCCGACCAGCGCTACGGACCACCTGCCAAGATCGACGAGCAGCCCGCCCAGCACGCAGCACGGTAATCACCCCAGCAGCGCGGCCAACTCGCGGCACGCCTGCCGCCGGGCTTCGTGAGCGATGTCGAGCATCGGCATCGTCATGAACCCGTGGATGCCACCTTCGAAGCCGCACCGCACGGCGACTACCCCCGCGGATTGCAGCGCGTCGGCGTAGGCGATGGCTTCGTCCCGAAGCGGATCGTGCCCGGCCGTGACTATCACCGCGGGCGGTAGCCCATGTAGGTCCGCTCGGAGCGGTGAGGCGTAAGGATGGTCGCGGTCGGCGGATGCGGGCACATACTGGTCCCAATACCATTGCAGAGCAGCCGTCGGATTGTAGAAACCCTTGCCGAACAGTCGATATGACTCGGTGTCGAAGCCGGCCGCGAGCATCGGGTAGAGCAGCAACTGCGCGGCAATCGCCGGGCCACCACGATCGCGCGCCATCAACGCCACGACGGCGGCCAGGTTGCCGCCCGCGCTGTCACCGCCCACCACAACCGCGCGCGAACCTCGGCGGCCGACGCCGTCGAGGTCGGCGGCCCATCGCGTGGCGGCGTACAGGTCCTCGGCCGCGGCAGGCCACGGATTTTCTGGAGCCAGCCGGTACCCGACGGAAACCACCACGGCGGGAACGAGGTTGGCCAGACTGCGGCACAGGCCATCGTGGCTGTCGAGGTCGCAAAACACGAATCCGCCGCCGTGCGCGTATACCAGGATCGGCAGGCCGCCGTCGTCGGCATGGCCGCGGGGCCGGTAGATCCGTAGCGGGATGTCCGCACCGGTGCCCGAAATGGTGTGATCTCGGACTGCGGCGACCGGCTCGGGCTGGGCGGGCGGTACCAGCCGCTCGCGGATGGCCGCCCTGGCCTGGGCGCCCGTCATGGTGTGCACCGGCGGAAAGCCCGCGTCCAGCCCCTCGATCAGCTCGGCGACCTGGGGGTCGAGGTTCACGCGTACTGCAAGGTGGGCTGCGGCGCCGGAATCGGGCGGTGGGGCAGCAGCGGTCGCATTGTTTGCAGCGTTGGCGCCACCCGGTGGGCGCCGTCTTCGATGTTGCGCCAGATGTTCACCGCGGTCATGCGGACCGGGGTGGTTAGTCGCTGATCGAACACCATGCGATTCATCGGTGCGCATACCGACACCGCGGCAATCGCCTCACCGGGGTTGCCGATGGGGGCCGCCACGCAGCCAAAACCGAGCAGCGACTCCTCGCGCTCGAAGGCGACGCCGTGGGCGCGCACCTTGGCCAACTCAGCGGCAAGTTGCGAGCCGGTGCAAATGGAAAACTTGGTCTTGCGGGCCTGCAGATCAACGTCGGCCTGCTGGTCGCCATAGGCCAGGATGGCTTTGCCGACCGCGGTACAGTGCGCGGGTTGCCGACCCCCGACCCGGGTGGGGATCGCGTTGATCAGTCGGTCACCGATCTTGTCGAGGTAGACAACGTCCGGCCCGTCCAGCACCGCTAGATGAACGACAAGGCCGGTGGCGCGGTGCAATTCGCCCAGCAAGGGGGCGGCCGCGCGCACCAGGCGGTCTTGGTGCACGGCCAGTGAGCCCAACTCCACCAGCCGCATGCCCAGCTCGTAGTCGCGGCCGTTGCGGCGTAACCAGCGCAGCTGAACCAACCGCTCGAGCATCCGGTGCGCCGACGAGCGCGGCAGGCCCGTGCGACGCACGATCTGGGCCAGCGTTAGCCGTCCCGGTCCTTCGAAGGCGTCCAGCACCAAGGAGACGCGGTCGATGACGGCGGTGGGAGTTGCTGTTTCCAGGGACGCTGACATCGGTCCTCCAAAGCTCCATTGCATCTGGCTGGTATATGACTATTAGAGATACCCCAGTTTGTACCATAGTCTTGTGCGCGCTGTCACATGGCACGCCAAAAGCGCCACCGGCCACATCTGTGTCGGGCGCGAGATGTAGGGATCAGTGCAGGCCGGCTCAGCCCTTGGCCGCGGACCGGCCCGCGCGGCGGCCGTAGAAGCTGCCGTCGCCGAGCGAGATGCCGCTGGCGTAGCCCCAGGCGGCCAAGCCGGCGGTGCAGCGACCGGCGGCGAACAGGCCGGGGATGGGTTCGCCGCTGACGTGGAGCACCTCGGCGTCGAGCGTGGTGGCCAGGCCGCCCAGGGTGAAACCGCCGGTGTTCTCCCGCAAGTCGATCGCGCCGACCGGGGAACCGATGGGCCGCAACCACTCCGGCTTCTTGTGCAGCAGCGGATCCTCGCCGCGGGCCGCGCCCTCGTTGTAGGCGGCGACGGTCGCCTGCAGGGATCCCGGCGCCAGGCCCATCTCGCGTTCCAGGTCGGCGACGGTGTCGGCCACCCAGGTCGCCGGGCGCAGCATGAACTTCGGCGACCACGACGCCATCGCCTCTTGCTGGGCGTCGTCGTCGATGATCAGGAAGGCGGTGTTGTCCTGCTGGTAGAGCGTCAGCTGGCCGATGCGGCCCGGATAGGTGTCCTCGGCGACGTAGCGCTGACCGCGGCCGTTGACCAGGATGCCGCGCACCAGTTGCTGAGGGTCGATGAAGATCGCGACCTCGGTGGCGTCCATGTGCGCCAGATCGGCGCCCAGCGCCTGCGCCATCCGGATCGCCTGGCCGTCGTGCTGCTCGATCGAGGCGGCCGGGCGGCCCGCGATCCGCGGGGCGTAGCGGGCCACCATCGCGTCGTTGTAGGCGAAGCTGCCGGTCGCGAGCACCACGCCCTTGCGGGCACGCACCGCAATGTCGTTGCCGTACTGGCGCGCCCGGACCCCGACCACCCGGCCGTCGGCTTCGACGATGAGGCGTTGCACCCGCACGTCGTAGAGTGCGCGTGCGCCGGCGGCGGTGGCGGTCTCGACGAGTGGCTTCATCAGCATGTAGCCCGCGCTGGCCTCGCCCTGCTTCTTGTTGGACATCTGCGGGACGTGCCCGCGCGGGGCGGGGGAGGCGATCGTGTTGAAGGGATAGGCGTTTTCGCCGCCGCTGTACATCAGGCCCTGGTCACCCATCGGTTCCCAGCCCGGTTCGGAGAAGAATTCCGCCTTGAACGGAACGCCGCAGCCGACCAGCCAGTCGAAGTGGGCCACGCTGCCGGCGCAGTAGTCGGCGATCCGCTCCGGGTTGGCGCCGGGCCCCATCGCGACGTTGAGGAAGGCCGCCATGTTGTCGACGGAATCGTCGAAGCCGCAGGCTTTCTGCAGCGGGGTGCCGCCGCCGAGGTAGATGAACCCGCCGGCCATCGCCGCCGCCCCGCCCCAGGATCCGGTCCGCTCCAGGACAAGAACCTCGGCGCCGGAGCGCGCCGCCTCCACCGCCGCGGCGGCGCCAGCCACCCCGTAGCCGGCGATGACCACGTCGGCCTCGTCGTCCCACGACGTGATCGACGCGGCCGGGACCGGCGTGACGTCGGTATCCGGCGTCATAGCCGCATGGCTGCGGGCATTTCGCCGATCCACTGGTGACCCCAGTAGCTGTCGGCGGTGATTTCCTCTGCGGTGTAATAGGTTTCGTCGACGCGCATGCCGTCGGTGCCGAACTCGATGTCCCAGTCGCCGGGAGCCCGGACGTAGAACGACACCATCTTGTCGTTCGTGTGCCGGCCCAGCGTGGAGGACAGCTGGAAGCCCTCGGCGTTCACGCGGTCCAGCGCCTGGCCCACCGCGTCGAGGGTGTCGACCTCCACCATGATGTGCACCAGGCGCGGGTCGCGCTGATGTGCGGCCGGCACGATCGCCAGGCTGTGGTGGCGTTCGTTGATGCCCAGGAAGCGAACCCGCACGGGCCCAAACTCTTTCGGCAGCGGCACCCGGAACGCGCCGCGGGCGCGGAAACCCAGCACCTCGGTGTAGAAGTCGAACAGCCCGTTCGGGTCCGTCGCCGGCACGACGACGTGGCCCAGGCCCTGGTCGCCGGTGACGAATTTCGCGCCGAACGGGGTGACGACGGGGCTGTGGTCGAGCACCGCACCGTGGAAGACCTCGAGCGTGGTGCCCGCCGGGTCCTCGAAGGTGATGACCTCTTCCACGCGGCGGGCCTCGGCCTCGTCGGCGGACAATTGCTTGAACGGGGTCCCTGCGGCGTCCAGGGTCGCCTTGACCCGTTGCAGCGCCGGGCGGTCACGCACCTCCCAGCCGACCGTCAGCACCCGGTCGGTCTCACCGGGCACCACGATGAGCCGGGCGGCGCGCTCGTCCATCCGCAGGTAGAGCGCCTCGGGGTCGGGACCATTCCCCTCGGCGAAACCCAGGACACCGAAGGCGAATTGCCGCCAGCGGTCGATGTCGTTCGTCGAAATGGTGATGTAGCCCAGGCTTTTCAGGTCGGTCAACGTGCTCTCCTAGATCAAAGCCCGCAGGGGGCCCTCGGGCGGATCGACACCCAGCGAACTCAGTGCCGACGCGTGGTAGATGGTTCCAGGCATGTGGATGGCGTGCAGCTGGCCGACATGGACGTCGCGCCAATACCGTTGCAGCGGCTTGTCCATG
>NZ_LZJJ01000134.1:0-8813 GCF_001667625.1 Mycobacterium sp. E1715 | reverse complement strand
GCGCAAGAAGGCCGAAGCCGCGCTGCGCGACCGTTTCGGCTACGACGCGTGGGTGCTGGTCTATGACCTCGAAACGGTGCGCGCCGTCGTGGACGCCTATCCCTTCGAGCCTGAGGTCGACGGCTACCAGTCCTACGTCACGTTCGTGGCGGACGACGCGGTGCTCGACGAACTCGCCGCCCTGGGCGACAAAGCCGGCGCCGACGAGAAGATCAGCCCCGGCGCCGGCGTGATCTATTGGCAGGTGCCCAAGGGCGCCACCCTGGACAGCGCGATCGGCAAGACGATGGGCAAGCCCCGCTACAAGTCGTCGACGACGACGCGCAACCTGCGCACGCTGGCCAAGGTCTTGCGCTAAAGCGCTGCGCGCCAAGCTGATTGGGCTCAGTCGTCCGGCACGTTGGTCAGGTAGCGCATCGCGTCGGACTTGGTCAGCCCCAGCGCGCGGGCAACCTCGACGTACTCCTTGGCGGCGGCCGCCATCGCCGCGTCGGTCGGGTCGAAACGGGAAATGAAAGTCCCGAAGCGCCCGCGCGTTTCGACGATCGCGGCGGACTCGAGTTCCCGATAGGCGCGGGCCACGGTGTTCGCCGCGACCCCCAGCTGCCCGGCCAGGTCGCGCACGGTCGGAAGCCGGGTCCCGGGCGGTAGCGCGCCGGCGCGGACGCCGTCGATGACTTGCGTTCTGAGCTGGTCGAACAGCGGCTTGCCCGCCTTCACGTCGACCTTCAGCAAATCCCGCAGCTCCACGTCTTCAGTATGTCCCACGCACGGCTATCTTTGTGGGATGCGAGTAACGGTGCTGAGCGGCGCGGGAATCTCCGCGGAGAGCGGGGTGCCGACCTTCCGCGACGACAAGAACGGGTTGTGGGCGCGCTTCGACCCGTACGAGCTGTCCAGCACTCAAGGGTGGCGCGACAATCCCGAACGGGTGTGGGGCTGGTACCTGTGGCGTCACTATCTGGTCGCCGACGTCGCGCCCAACACCGGACACCGCGCCATCGCCGCCTGGCAGGACGGCGCCGAGGTCAGCGTCATCACCCAGAATGTCGATGACCTACACGAGCGCGCCGGCAGCACACCGGTTCACCACCTGCACGGCAGCCTGTTCGAATTCCGTTGCGACCGTTGCGGTATGCCGTACACCGGCGCGCTGCCCAAGATGGCCGAACCGACGCTCGAGGTGGAGCCCCCGGTCTGTCATTGCGGCGGGCTGATCCGCCCGGACATCGTGTGGTTCGGTGAGCCGTTGCCCGACGGACCGTGGCAATCGGCCGTCGAGGCGACCGAGGCCGCAGACGTGATGGTGGTGGTCGGAACGTCGGCGATCGTCTACCCGGCCGCCGGGCTCGCCGAGCTGGCGCTGTCCCGCGGCACGGCCGTCATCGAGGTCAACCCCGAGGTGACCCCGCTGTCGCGGCACGCGACGATAAGCATCCGCGAGACCGCCAGCCAGGCCTTGCCCGGGTTGCTGCAGCGGCTGCCCGCCCTGCTGAAATAGCCCCGCCGCGATTACGGCCGGCGGGCGCGGCCCAGCAGGAGCTCCGAGACCGGCATCGGCGCCCACGCCGGCAACGTGAACTCGCGCCGGGAAACGTCGACCTCGAACCCGGCGTCGATGATCTCGCGCTCGGTGTCGCGGTGGGTGTGGCAGTTACCGAAGAGCCGGGGCCACAGCGTCGCGTCGGCGAACCGTTGCAGGCGGCCACGCGCGCCGGCGCTCGCCACGTGCTCGAGGTACCGCAGTTCCCCGCCCGGACGCAGCACCGAGTACAGCCGCCGCAGCACACCGCCGGGGTCGCGCACCGAGCACAACACCAGCGAGCACACCACCGCGTCGAACGGCTCCTCGCCGCTGAAGCCCTCGGCCGTCTCGCCCAGCACCACGACGCGGGCCGGCACCACGTCCGCCGCCGCGCGGGCCTGGGCCGCCAGCCGCGGCTCGGGCTCCACCGCAACCACCTCGTGGACCGACTCCGGGTAGTGCGGAAAGTTCGTCCCGATGCCCGCACCGACTTCCAGCACCCGCCCCGACAACCCGGCCAGATTCTCGCGGCGCATGGCGCGTATCGCCTCGGTTTCGTGGCTGGCGACGACGGGCCAGATGCGTGCGAAGAACGGGTTGTCCACCGCCGTTGTCATACACGTCAACCTTCCGACTCTGGGCCAAAGAATAAGGACTTGCCGACGGGCCGGCCGGCGCGTCAGCCGATATTCGGCACCGGCTCCCCCAGCGGTTTGCCGTCGACCTGGACCGGCTCGGGGTATGCGGTCTCGACCGCGCCGCCCTCGTCGATGCCGAACCGGTCGTGCAGCCATGCCAGGGGCCTGGGCGCCCACCAATTCCACCGGCCCATCACATGCATGAAGGCCGGCACGACAACCATCCGCACCAGTGTGGCGTCGGCGAAGACGGCGAGCACCAGGCCGAGGCCGAACATCCGCATGAACGACACGTGGGCGGCGATCAGCGCGGCGAACGACATCGACATCACCAGCGCGGCCGCCGTGATGACCCGGCCGGTGCGGGCGACGCCGAGGGCGACGCTCTCGTCGTTGGCGGCGTGCGCCTCCTTCGCGGTCGGCCGCGCCGGCCGGGCCGCGCCGGACGCGAGCCAGTACTCGCGGATGCGCGAGAGCAGGAACACCTCGTAGTCCATCGACAGCCCGAAGGCGATGCAGAACAGCAGCACCGGCATGTTGGCCACCAGCGTCCCGCTCGGGGTCGTCCCGAGCGCGCCCAGGTGCCCGTCCTGGAAGATCCAGACCAGCGCGCCGAACGCCGCGGTAAGCGACAGGAAGTTGCAGGCCAGCGCCTTGGCCGGCAACAGCACGCTGCCGGTGAGCAGGAACAGCAGCACGAAGGTGACCGCCGCCATCAGCCCGAGGACCAGCGGGAGGAGGTCCGTGACCGCGTCCACGCTGTCGCGGTTGACCTGCGCGACGCCGCCCATCACGACGGACCGGCCCGCCGGCCCGGGCACCTCGTGCAGCCGCTTGAGTTGCGCGTCGTTCGCCGGGGAGAACAGTGGGGCCGTGCTGCTGACGGTCAAAAATGCGCTGCCGTCGGCCAGCCCGGTGGCCCCCGCCGGGGGTCCGGTCCGGTTCCCGCCGACGAACGTCCCGCCGGGGGCCGACACCGCCGACACGTCGGGCACCCGCGACAAGTCGGCGGCGTAGCGGTCGAGGTCCGCCGGGTTCAGCCCGCGCGCGTCGGGGACGACGACGGGCACGGACGTGGCGGAGTCGTGCGCGAAGTCGTTGCGCAGTTGGTCACCGACCTGATGGGACGACGCCGAACGGGGCAGCACCCGGTCGTCCGGGAAGCCCCATTTCACGCCCATGAACGGAGACCCGAGCAGGAGCAGCAGCGCGACGACGGTCAGCCCGATCGGCGCCCAGCGGCGCATCACCAGCTTGGTCGACCGGTACCAGAACAGCTGCTCGACGGGCTTGTGCACCGGCTCGGGCCGCCGAAATGCCCGGCGCATCAGCCGGCGCACGTCGAACGCGTCCAGCCGAGGGCCCAGCAGCACGATCGCGGCCGGGGTGATGACGATCGAGGCGGTCGCGACGAAGGCCACGGTCGCCACGCCGGCGTAGGCGAACGACTTGAGGAAGTACATCGGGAACGCCACGGTCGCCGACATCGACAACGCCACGGTGACGGCTGAGAACAAGACGGTGCGCCCGGAGGTGGCCATCGTGCGGATCAGCGCTTGCTCCCTGTCGCTGCCCTCGGCCAACTCGTCGCGGTAGCGGCTGACGATCAGCAGGGTGTAGTCGATCGCCAGCGCCAGGCCCAACGCCGTGCTCAGGTTCAGCGCGAAGATCGACACCTCGGTGGTGAAGGTGATCAGCCGCAGCACCGTCATCGACCCGACGACGGCCAGCGCGCCCAGCGCCATCGGCAACGCCGCCGCCAGCAGTCCGCCGAACACCCAGATCAGGATCAGGAAGCTCAGCGGCAGCGCGATCATCTCCATCACCAGCAGGTCGGCCTGGTTCTGTGTGTTGATCTGGGCGTACTGCATCGCGGCGCCGCCGGCGCGGACGGTGACGCCGTCCCGGTCATGGATGAATTGGTCCGCGACGGTTTGGGCGTTGCTCTGCGCGTAGTTCTCGCCGCCCTTGAGGTTGACCACGAGCAGGCCGGTCTTGCCGTCGCGGCTGACCAGGTCGGCGGCCGCCTGCGGCGGGACGGTCCACGGTGACGAGACGTTATAGACGAGCGGGGACTTCTGTAGCTGGTTGACGAGGTCGCTGCCCACGTTGCGGGCCTGCTCGCTGCCGGTGCCGCCGGGCGCGGTGACCAGGATCAGCATCTGCTGACCGCTCTGCCCGAACTTGTCGGTCAGCACCTGGATCGCGCGGGCGGACTCCGAGTCCGGGTCCTGAAAACCTCCGGGCGACAGGCTCTTGGCGACGGGGATGCCGAAGACCGCGGCGGCGATGAAGACCAGGACACCGATTGCGATGATGCGGCGCGGCGCCGCGATGGCCACCCGGGCGATCCCCTGCAGCATTTCGAGCCCTTCCGCCGCCGGTGCTGATCGCGCTGGCCGCTGGCGTTTCCGCGTCAACGTAACAAACGCTAGTTTTCACGCGTCAAACAGATTCGCTACTAAGCACGGAGCGCACCGGAAGGACGGTTCAACGCGGCGGTCTAAACCGCGGCGACGGTAAGAGTCCGGCCAGAAAATTGGCCGGCAAGTAAGCAGGTCACGGGCCTGAATGCCGCGATAGACCGCCGACAACCTACCGGCCGTTAAATTGCCACCATTTTCCGAATCGTGACTCAAAGATTCCTTAATGGTGGCCCATACGCTCAGTGTCATGTGGATCGACGACACAAGTGCCGACGTCATCAAGGTTGACTTCGAAGCCCTCTACCACGGCGACGTGCTGGTGGAAGGCGAAACCTCGGAGCAGTTCGACGAACTGCAAGCGGCGAGCTGAGCAACGCCATGAGCATGCTCGCACGGCTGTTGATGGCCGAACCCGCTGTCAGTCGATGGTTCCGTCGATAAGTTCTCTCTCCTTTACGAAAGCCCCCCGCGACGAGCGGGGGGCTTTCGTGTTCAGGGGTCTCAGCGGGGCGCCATGCGGATGGCCCCGTCCAAGCGGATGACCTCGCCGTTGAGCATCGGGTTCTCGACGATGTGCACGGCCAGCGCGCCGTACTCGTCGGGGTCGCCGAGCCGGGCCGGGTGCGGCACCTGCTTGCCGAGCGAGGCCTGCGCCTCCTCGGGCAGCGAGCCCAGCAGCGGCGTCTTGAACAGCCCGGGCGCGATGGTCACCACGCGGATCAGTTCGCGCGACAGGTCGCGGGCGATCGGCAGCGTCATGCCGACCACGCCGCCCTTGGACGCCGAGTAGGCGGCCTGGCCGATCTGGCCCTCGAACGCCGCCACCGAGGCGGTGTTGATGATCACGCCCCGCTCCTCACCGATCGGCTCGGTCTTGGCGATGCGCTCGGCGGCCAGCCGCAGCACGTTGAACGTGCCGATCAGGTTGACGCCGACCACCTTCTTGAAGGCGTCCAGCGGGAACGGGCCGTCCTTGGACAGCGTCTTGATGGCGTTGCCGATGCCCGCGCAGTTGACGTTGATGCGCAGCGGACCCATCGACTCGGCGGTGTCCAGCGCGTTGCCGACGGCGGCCTCATCGGTGACGTCGGCCTGCACAAAACGCGCGCGTTCGCCGAGCTCCTGGACCGCCTCTTCGCCGCGCAGGTCGATCACCACGACCTGCGCCCCGGCGTCGAGCAGCCGCTTGGTGGTGGCCAGGCCCAGTCCTGAGGCGCCTCCGGTGACGACGGCGACGGCGTCCTTGATCTTCATGCGAGTCCTTTCCCTACGAGTCCAGCCAACCAGTTGGTTGGCGACTATACCCAGTCGGCCAGCACCGCTTGGACGTCGGGCAGCGGGGCCGCCGGCGGGCGGGGCACGTCCGGGGTGGAGCGGGAAAACCGCGGTGCGGGCAACGGCTGCGGGCTGCCGTCCACCTCGTAGAAGGTGTTCCGCTCGGTGATGTGCGGCTCGGTGTGCACCTCCCCGAACGCCAGCACCGGGGTCACGCAGGCGTCGGAATCGGCGAACACCTTGGCCCAGTGGTCGCGGTCGTGGCCGGCGAACGCCGCCGTCAGCGCCGCGCGCAGCTCGGGCCAGCGGCTGACGTCGTTCTGCGCCGGCAGGTTCGCCGCGTCCAGGCCCAGCCCCGCCAGCATGGCGGCGTAGAACTGCGGCTCGATGGCGCCGACGGCGACGTAGCGTCCGTCGGCGCACTCGTAGGTGTCGTAGTAGGGCGCGCCGCCGTCGAGCATGTTGGTGCCGCGCACGTCGGACCACATGCCCAGCGAGCGCATTGACCACATCATCTGGATCAGCATGCTCGAGCCGTCGACCATCGCGGCGTCGACGACCTGACCCTTGCCGGACTTCTGCCGCTCCCACAACGCGGACAAGATCCCGACCAACAGGAACATCGAGCCGCCGCCGAAGTCGCCGACCAGGTTCAGCGGTGGCACCGGCCGCTCGTCCGCCCGGCCGATGGCATGCAGGATCCCGTTGAGCGAGATGTAGTTGATGTCGTGGCCCGCCTGCTGGCTGCGCGGGCCGGATTGTCCCCAGCCGGTCATCCGGGCGTAGATCAGCCGCTCGTTGACCTCGGCGCACTGCTCGGGGCCGAGCCCCAACCGCTCGGTGACGCCGGGCCGGAAGCCTTCGATCAACACGTCGGCCTTGGCGACGAGCTTCAGCACGACGGCGCGTCCCTCGTCGGACTTCAGGTCGACGGCCACCACGCGCCGGTTGCGCAGCATGGCGTCCTTGGCCACACCACCGGGACCGGTTGACGGCCGATCGATGCGCACCACGTCGGCGCCCAGATCCCCCAGGATCATCGCCGCGTGCGGGCCCGGCCCGATCCCGGCCAACTCGACGACCCGAAGCCCCTTCAGCGGTCCAGCCACGATCTACCGACCTTTCGTCTGCTCTGACGCCCGTTGTTGTTGGCATCTTCGCAGCCGGGTTCGACGGGCGCGCAGCCCGGTCACTTAGGGTGAGCCCATGCCCCACTCCGCGATCGACACACTGGCGCCCGTCGCAGGCCTTTCCGTCACGCTGTCCGACGGCGTGCTGTCGGTGACCATCGACCGGCCGGACAGCCTCAATTCCCTGACCGTGCCGGTGATTACCGGCATCGCCGACGCGATGGAGCGCGCGGCGACCGACCCCGAAGTCAGGGTCGTGCGCCTGGGCGGTGCCGGCCGGGGGTTTTGTTCCGGGGCCGGCATCAGCGCCGACGACGTGTCCGAGACCGGGGTCCAGCCGGACGAGATCGTGCTGGAGATCAACCGCCTGATCCGGGCGATCGCGGCCGTGCCGCACCCCGTGGTGGCCGCGGTCCAGGGACCGGCGGCCGGCGTGGGTGTTTCCCTGGCGCTCGCCTGTGACGTCGTATTGGCTTCGGAGAGCGCGTTTTTCATGCTCGCCTTCACCAAGATCGGGCTGATGCCGGATGGTGGCGCGTCCGCGCTGATCGCCGCCGCCGTAGGGCGCATCCGGGCGATGCACATGGCGTTGCTGCCCGAACGCCTACCGGCCGCCGAGGCGCTGTCCTGGGGCCTGGTCAGCGCGGTCTATTCGGCCGACGAGTTCGAGGCGGAGGTGGACAAGGTGATCGCGCGGCTGTTGGCGGGCCCCGCGGTGGCGTTCGGCAAGACGAAGCTCGCCATCAACGCGGCCACGCTCGCCCAGCTGGATCCGGCCCTGCAGCGCGAATACGAGGGGCAGGCCGTGCTGCTGCGCTCGCATGACTTCGTCGAGGGCGCAACCGCTTTCCAGCAGCGCCGCACGCCGGACTTCACCGATCGCTGACGCCATCGCGCTTACGGGTGGCCCAAGCCGGTAATCCTCCCCCGCGTCGGGTCCGAATAATTGGAAGACGACGAACGGAGATCCCATGGCTGGACAGCTGCGCTGTCTCGTGACCGGGGCGACCGGCTACATCGGCGCCCGGCTGGCGCCGCGACTGCTGGACGAAGGTCACCAGGTGCGCGCCTTGGCCCGCAACCCGGCCAAGTTGGAGGACGTGCCGTGGCGGCAACAGGCCGAGGTCGCGCGCGGCGATCTGGGTGACGTCGATTCCCTCGTCGCGGCGTTCGACGGGATCGACGTCGTCTACTACCTGGTCCACTCGATGGGCACGTCGAAGGATTTCGCCGACGAGGAAGCCCGGGCGGTCGGCAACGTGGTGACGGCGGCGCGGCGCGCCGGGGTGCGGCGCGTCGTCTACCTGAGCGGGCTGCATCCCGAGGGCGGCAAGCTCTCGCCGCATCTCGAGTCGCGGGCGGCGGTGGGCGAGGCGCTGATCGCCTCGGGCATCGAAACCGTCGTGCTGCAGGCGGGGGTCGTGGTCGGCTCGGGATCGGCTTCGTTCGAGATGATTCGGCACCTCACCGACCGGTTGCCGGTGATGACCACCCCGAAATGGGTGCACAACAAGATTCAGCCGATCGCGGTGCGCGACGTGCTCTACTACCTGGTCGCCGCGGCCGATCCCGGCCTGTTGCCGGCGGGCGCGTACGACATCGCCGGCCCGGACACCACGTCCTACCGTGAGCTGCTCAAAACGTACGCGCGGATCTCGGGGAGATGGCATGCCGGATTGTCGGTTGGCAGGGTCGACACCGGGCTGGCGTCGCTGGTCACCGGCGTCGCGCTGCCGGTGCCACCGGGGCTGGCCGGCGATCTGGTCGAGTCGCTGGACCACCCGATGACGGCGTCCGAGACCGACCTTCGCGACCGAGT